>JAIELO010000135.1 GCA_019752915.1 Burkholderiaceae bacterium | reverse complement strand
CGTCAGTGGCAACGAGGTCGCGCCCTGGAACGGCACATACATTTCAAAGGCATGGTAGGTGGGCGTCAGCAGCATCTTGTCCTTGTCGGTGATGATCATCGACTGCAGCACATTGACCATCTGGGCGATATTGGTCATGCGCACGCGATCAGCGTGGGCGTGGAAGATGTTGAAGTTAAGCGCCGCAACAAGCGCATCGCGCAGGGTATTTTGCTGAAACAGGAAACCGGCATTGGTGCCCTTTTCAACGTCATACCAGGTACCCCATTCGTCAACAAACAGGCCCAGCTTCTTCTCCGGATCATGCTTATCCATGGCCGCAGCGTTGTTGCGCATATGGTCTTCCATGCGCAAGGTGTTCGACAGCGTCGAGATCCACTCCTGCTCGGCGAAGCCGGTGGCGGCTCCCTTGACTTCCCATTTACCGGTCGGGATGGTGTAGTAGTGGAAGCTGATGCCGTCGCTCTGCTGTTTGAGGCGTTTGCTGAGCACATCCGACCATGTCAGGTCGTTGTCGTTGCCACCGCTGGCGATCATTTTCGGACGATACTGTGCCGGTGCACGCAGGAAGGTCTCGACATTGCGGTACAAATCGGCGTAATGATCCGGACTCATATTGCCGCCGCAGCCCCACGCCTCGTTACCAATGGCGAAGTAGGCGACTTTGTAAGGTTTATCACGGCCGTTTTTGCGGCGCAGGTTCGCCAGCGTCGATTGACTGTCCGAGGTCATGTACTCGATCCACTCCGACATCTCCTGGGCACTGCCAGTACCGAGATTGCCGTTGACGTAGGCATCCGCACCGAGCAACTCCACCAGATCGAAGAATTCATGGGTGCCCACGGCATTCGACTCTTCCACGCCGCCCCAGTTGGTATTGACCTTGACCGGACGCTTCTCGCGCGCGCCAATGCCATCCTTCCAGTGATATTCGTCGTCAAAGCAGCCGCCCGGCCAGCGCACCAGCGGCACGTGCATGGCTTTCAGCGCGCCAACCACGTCGTTACGCCAGCCTTTGGTGTTGGGGATTTTCGACTTCGGGCCGACCCACAGACCGCCGTAGATGCCGGTGCCAAGGTGCTCGGCAAACTGGCCGTAGATGTCTTTGTTGATGACCGCGCCCGGCTTGCTTGCATCGATGCTCAGCTTCACCGGCTCGCCGGCCCATGCGCTAGCTGCGAGCAGCAGGGAGATCGCCAGTGCGCTACGTTTGAAATGGTTCATTTCTGTCTCCAGTTTATAGTTGTCTTTAGAATTGAATGACGAAGCCACCATGTGGCTTGATCGTTACCACGACTTGCTTGTCTGCTGCGATGCCGGACTGGTTAAAGCTACGCTCGGTGGCGCCATCCGTGATCAGCACACCTTGCGTCTTGCCGGCAAATGAAAGATCGAGCGTGACGCGTTTTTCTGCATCGGTAGCGTTGATGCCGGCGATATACCAGTGCTTTCCGCTGCGGCGCGCCATCACCACGTGCTGACCGGGATAACCGTCGAGCAGGCGGCTATCATCCCAGCTACGTGGCAGTTCCTGCAGCAGTGTTTTGACGTAAGCGGGCACGCTCGCCATGCCTTCCGGGGTTTCGGCGAAATGCTGGATGCCGGACAGGTATAGCACCGAGGTCGCCAGTTCGAAACCGTTGCTGGAACTGCGCCGGATGTTGGGAATATCGCCAAACACCATCGGCGTGAAATCCATCGGGTCGAACAGGTTGCGGGTGAACGGCAGCATGGCGGCGTGCGCCGGCATCTTGTCCTCGTCGACTTGCTCGAAGGTGGTGAATTCCATGCCGCGTATCGCTTCCATGGTCATCAGATTGGGCCACGTCCGGCTCCAGCCTCGTGGCAGCGTGGCGCCGTGGAAGTTCACCAGCAGCCCCGCGTCGGCCGCGTCGCGCAGGATCTCGACGTAATAGGCAATCATCGATTGACCATCACCGCCGAAGAAATCGATCTTCACGCCTTTCACGCCCATCGCACGCAAGCGGGCGAATTCTGCCACCCGCTGCTGGTGTGTCAGTAGCTGGCTCTTGGGCGAATATTCGGTGGTATTCCATGCGCCGGACGAGTTGTACCAGAGCAGAATGCCGACCTTCTTGCTGGCCGCATAGTCCACCAGTTCGCGCACCTTGTCGTAACCGATCTTGCGATCCCAGTCAGCGTCGATCAGGGTGTAATCCCAGTGCATATCGGCGGCGTAATCGATGAACTTTTTCTGCACAGCGTAGACCGTGGCATCGTCCTTGAGTAGCGCCCAGCTCCATGATGCGTGGCCGGGACGTACCAGTGCCGCATCAAACGGCTGCGCCGGTGCGGCAAGGTCGGTGCCCAGTGTCGATTCGGTGACGGTTTTCAGGGAACCGAGTGCCAGCAGGCGCCATGGCGTAGTGAGGGTACCGGTGACGTCGGCCAGCAAGCCGCCACCGGTGTAGACTTCTGCGGGCATCGGATTGCCGATGCGATACACCGCACCATCGGCTTGTGGCGCCAGTCGCGAGCCCTGGAAGCTACCGTCCATGCCCGCCTCCGAGAGTGCCAGCCAGTTGTCGCCCACCTTGAACAGCGCCGGGAACACCCAGCCTGCCGGTGAAGGCGACGCACTGCCCGCCGCAATATCCATCTGGTAGTGTTCTTCGTAGGAGGGATTGGTGCCGTTCCAGCCGGTCTGGGCGACTGACATCGGCTGTAGCCATGCACGACTGCTAGCGGGCAGCGCAAAGCTGGTGCGTTCCTGCAACAGTTTTTTGCGCGCCAGCGTAGCATCGGCCACGCGGTAGCGGAACGCCACGCCGTCGTTCGAGACGCGGAACGTCACCTCCATGGTCTGCTGCTGGGCGTTGCGCACAGTGGTGGTCTGTTCGTTGGCGCGATAGCTGATGCTGCGCCGCTTGCCGACTGCCATGTCGTAATGTTCGCGGATCGGGCGAGGCGCGCTACGCGCCACCACGGTCAGGCCGCTGGAGAGTTCCGCCCCTTCCAGCTGCAGACCGAGCTGCGAGGCCAGTAACACCGGCTTGCCGTCGCGCGTGACCGTGTACTGCAAACGACCGCCCTCGCCCGTCTGTACAGCAACCCGGATATGCCGATCGGGACTGCCTAAGTCAGCTACGTCTACCGCAGGCGCGGCGGACACATTTGCACAGACGGCCAGAGTCAGCACGGAGAATCCTGTCTTCACCATGTTCTCACCTTGTATTGGAGTGATGCCACCTGCCGCCTGGCGCGACAAGGGTGGCGATCGATGCTACGGTAGTGGCTGAATGCGCCAGTGACGCCCCGCCTTAGACCCAGCCGGCATCGACGATAAATTCCTGCGCGGTGCACATGGCACCATCGTCGGAGGCGAGAAACAGGATCATCGACGCGATATGCTGCGGCATCAGTTTGGTCGGCAGGCACTGGTTGCGTTTGATGTCTGCTTCGCCCGCCTCGTCCAGCCACAGATCGATCTGACGCTGCGTCATCACCCAGCCCGGCGTGACGGTATTGACGCGAATCCCGTGGGCACCGAACTCGCGCGCCAGCCCGCGCGTCAGGCCATGCACGGCCGCCTTGGAGGTGGCGTACACCGGATAGCCGGCATTCTTCACATGCCAGGAAATCGAGCCGACGTTGATGATGGAGCCC
>JAIELO010000171.1 GCA_019752915.1 Burkholderiaceae bacterium | reverse complement strand
GAGTGCCTGCCATTTGTCCAGATGCAGGACTGCGCTCAGTATCAGTGCCGGCAATATCCACATCCAGCTCAGCAGATAGCGTACGGCTGCCGTTTGCAGGGACAGGTGAGGGTGGCCGGGGCGTTCCAGCTTCAAACGCCAGGTGCGCATGGCCAGCGTCTGGCCTTCGCGGCTCCACTGGTGGATGAAGTAGGCGCCCAGTACCAGAAACGCCAGCGCCTGACGCATGTGTTCAAGGACGGGCGTGTGACCGCCTTTCACCGCGACTTCAAAAATCAGAAACGGCAGAAACAGCACGGCAAACCCCAGCAGGGTTTCGTACACCATGGCGATCAGGCGGCGGCCGATGCCGGGTGTCGGCAGCGCCGATGGGGAGGCGGGGAGCTTATTTGACATTGCTGCTAGCGGGCTGTGCGGCGGCCGGTGCTGGCACCGGCGTGAGGTTAGAGGCGTTCGGCGCGGTGCTGGCATCGCTGCCGGTGGTTGCGCCGGCAGCGCCAGTGGCTGCTGACACGGTACCGGAATTCGCTGCCGTATTCGTTGCCGTCACTGCGGCTGCAGGATAGCCAGCCGTACCGGTCACCCCGGCAGCAGGCCCGATGGCAGGCGACAACGGCGCTGCTGGCGCGCCCGCAGCGGGCGTCGCCGGGAAGGCTGGCGCTTTGGCCGAACCGTTTTCCGTCGGCACCAGCGGTTTGATCGGCGCCACGGTTTTCACCTTGGTCTGGGCCGCAGTGGGCAGGTTGGCCACTTGCGGCTTGATGGCCGCTTTGGCAGCCAGTTCCTGCTTGGCGTCGTCAGAGAGCTGCTGGTACGACTCCCACTGGGTATTTTTGTGCGATGGGTCAATTTTCTGTGCGCGGGCAAAGTTCTGGCGTGCCTGACGGCGTTCTGCCGGCGTCAGTTGCACCCACTCGCGCATTTTTTCCTGCACCCGCGCCTGTTCATCCGGCTTCATGGACGCATAGCGCTTGACGATGCCCAGCCATTTCTGGCGGCGCAGCGGTTCCAGCTGATCCCATTCACCGGCCAGCGGCGCCAGCGCCAGTTGCTGGGCCTCAGTCAGATCCTTCCAGCGGGTTTTCTCGGCAGCCTTGCCCTGACCGGTTGCAACGCTGAGCGCATTACCGGCCTTGGCCAGTGGCTGCGCGATGCTGGCAGGCGCATCCGCCTGATTGCCGAACCACAGCAGGCCGGCTGCCGAGCTCAGTATCACCAGCAGCGCGCAGCCTCCCCACTTTGCCTGACGACTTAAAGCCATACTTATTGCTCGCTTTGATTCAGGTAAGCGTTAAAACCGTGATCCAGATAGGCGGACAGCGGCAGTTCGTCGGACAGCACGGCGGCGTCCAGATCAGCCAGATCGGCGATGCGTTCCTGCTGCTCGTACTGATAAATACCGATCAGACCGGCCACCAGTACCAGCAAGGGCAGGGCCACGCCCATCCGGTTAAACCACGCGAACGACCAGTTACCGCCTTGCGCACCGGCAGCGCTGGTCTGCAGCACCGGCGCCGTGCGGCGCGCTGCGCCATCGGGTTTTTTACGGGCCAGCGCCTGCTGACGCGCTTGTGCCAGCCGGTCAGTGGTCGCGGCGGGCAGGTCGTCGAGGCGTTCGTTGAGTGCGTGACGCACTTTGTAAGCGAAATTCAACTCTTCGGTGTTCATAGTGTAATTCCCTTGGCTTTCAGCGTTTCGGCAAGCGCATGCGTTGCGCGGGAGCAATGCGTTTTCACGCTGCCCTCCGAGCATCCCATAGCGAGGGCCGTTTCGGCCACGTCCATATCCTGCCAATAACGCATCAGGAAGGCTTCCCGTTGACGCGCCGGCAGCTTTTGCACTTCTGCATCGATGGTCGCCAGCGTCTGCTGGCGCTCGATCTGGTCAGCGCTCGACTCGGCAGCGGCGCTACCCTGTTCGGCGGCATACGACTCCAGTAGATCAAAATCGTCGTTGTCGTCGCCGCCCGGACCCATGCCAGAAAACAGGCTGACCCAGGTGTTGCGCACTTTTTCCCTGCGGAAGTAGTCGAGGATGGTGGTCTGCAGGATGCGCTGGAACAGCATCGGCAGTTCGGCGGCCGGTTTGTCGCCGTATTTTTCGGCAAGTTTGATCATCGCGTCCTGCACGATGTCGAGGGCCGATTCGTCCTTGCGGACCGCGTACACGGCTTGTTTGAAAGCACGACGCTCGACGTTTTCGAGGAAGTCGGATAATTCTTTGTCTGTGGCCATGCTGTACTGAAAAGTAGCCGGGAAAGCCGGCGCTGGGCCGCTGAGGCGGCTCTGGAACTGAGCGCATGCTAGCAAAAAAATGTCTTTTCTGCAGACATTTCAAGTCGCTGCGGCAAGAAAATGCTGCGTCGCGGCGGTTTTTTCCAATTTTCGCTTGCCCAATTGTGCGCCGCAGTGTACCGTATGGGACGCTTTGAACACCCCGAAGCTCTATGGTCGGGTCGCCGCTGGCACACAACGCCGCAATCGACTCGACGCGCTTTCATATGTAGGCAGTTTGCTCTAACCCGCGCCACAAGCGCGAGAGGTACGCAGAACCACTACAGACAGATCCAGCCAACGAGATTACGTTGGGCAACGCTTTGCACGTCACTACGGTTGACGGAACAGGCGTATGTAGACGTAGTCAAACCAGGGGCGCAGGTCAAAGCTGTAGAGGTAGGCATACTTCGCTAGGAAAGAGCATCCGATCAATCTCCAATGGACCTTGAAAGGAATGTTTCATGAATACCGAAGCAACGCAGGGAGCAAACTTGCTCACTGGCGCGGAAATACTCGTGCGTTGTCTGGCTGACGAGGGCGTAGAACACGTCTTTGGCTATCCCGGCGGTGCCGTTCTGTATATTTACGACGCCATCTTCAAACAAGACAAATTCCAACACGTACTGGTGCGTCACGAGCAGGCTGCAGTCCATGCCGCCGATGCCTATTCGCGCAGTTCGAACAAAGTTGGGGTAGCTCTGGTTACGTCCGGTCCGGGCGTCACGAATGCCGTTACCGGTCTTTCTACCGCTTACATGGACTCCATTCCGATGGTGGTGATCTCCGGCCAGGTGCCGAGTCACGCGATTGGTCAGGATGCGTTCCAGGAATGCGACACGGTCGGCATTACCCGTCCCGTGGTCAAGCACAATTTCCTCGTCAAAGACGTCAAGGATTTGGCGGAAACCGTCAAGAAAGCCTTCTATATCGCCCGTACTGGCCGTCCAGGCCCGGTGCTGGTGGATATTCCGAAGGACATCTCGATGCACAAAACCACGTATTCCTACCCGAAAGAGGTAGAGATGCGTTCGTACAAGCCGGTCGACAAAGGTCATGCCGGTCAGATCCGCAAAGCCGTGCAGCTGCTGCTGCAGGCCGAACGCCCGATGATCTACACGGGTGGTGGCGTGATTCTGGCCCACGCCGCACCGGAACTGAACAAGCTGGTCGACAAACTGGGCTTCCCGGTCACGAATACCCTGATGGGTCTGGGCGCCTACCGCGCCAGTGACGAGAAGTTCCTCGGCATGCCGGGCATGCACGGTACCTATGAAGCGAATATGGCGATGCAGCATTGCGACGTCCTGATCGCCATCGGTGCCCGTTTCGATGACCGCGTGATCGGTAACCCGAAGCACTTCGCCTCCAACCC
>JAIELO010000006.1 GCA_019752915.1 Burkholderiaceae bacterium | reverse complement strand
TTCATGGTGGTGACAATTTCCTGACTGGCCTGCAGCAGATTGAACGGCCGCCGTTTGGCACTGGCCTGATCCACCGCCACCTGTTTAAAACTGTTCACCAGTTCTGCCGCGCTGCGCAGGCTGCGCATCAGCAGCGTTGACGCTTCACGCGCCGCATCAATAAAATGCTGCAGGTCCGAGCGACGCAAGGTGTTGTGCTGCTGGCGCTGCGCAATCTCCTCGGTCTTGTCTTCCAGCGTACTGGCCACCACCAGACTATTGCCGATCGGCGTATTCAGCTCGTGCGCGACACCAGCCACCAGCGCTCCCAGTGCGGCCAGTTTCTCCTGCTCGACCAGTTGCTGCTGGGTGTCGATCAGCTTGCGGTAGGAATCGGCATTGGCAAACGCCACCCCCACGTAGGATGCCAGTGTGGTCAGCATATCCACGTCGATACGCTGATATGCATGGTCGCGATAGCTATGCACGGTAATCGTGCCACGTACTTCACCACCGACCATGATCGGCACATAGATCATCGAACGTGGCGCGGTGGGCAGCGAACCATCTTCCAGCGTTCCCATATCCTCCACACTGGAGACATGATCCAGGTGGGCGATATAGAGCCCGTATTCCAGCTCCAGATCGTTGATGAACACCTCTTTGCCGTGGGTGATGCACCACACTGCCAGCTGGTTAGGTTCACGCATGCTGCGCGCGTAAGGCGCGTAGCGTTTGCCCTTCTCCATCGCAAATGGGTATTCGATCAATTGCTGTTCCGGGCGATAGATGCCGATCCCGAACACGCTGGCATCCATCAGCGCATGCACGTGCTGATACAGCATCTGCATAATCGCTTCATTGTCCAGATTTGCGGTAATCGCCCGGCCAATCTCGGACAGCAGCGAAATATTCCGGTGCGCGATCTCCACGCTTTCCTTCTGGTGTTCGACTTCGCGTTTCTGTCGCTCGACCGACTCCTTCTGCTGTACCAGCTCGCGCGTGCGACTGCTCACCGTCGCCTCCAGTACGTGCTTCTGCTGTACCAGCATGCGCATGCGGTAGCGGAAGAACAGATAGATACCGCCCAGCAGCATCGCCAGCGCACCGAGCCGGAACCACCAGGTCTTCCAGACTGGTGGCGCGATGATGATCTCGAGCGTCGTCGGCACACTATTCCAGACACCGTCCTTGTTGGCAGCCTTCACCCGGAACACATAGCGCCCGGGATCGAGATTGGTATAGGTAACGTAACGCTTGCTGGCATCTACCGTCAGCCATTGCGGATCAAAGCCCTCCAGCTGGTAGGCATACTGGTTACGCGCCGGGTCGGCATAGTGCAGTGCCGCGAATTCAATCGAAAACACGGTATCGCGATAATCGAGCGTCACGGCTTTGCCATCCAGCAGCGCAGACGGTAGCAGCTTCTTACTACCCGGCGTATCGTTCAACAGCGACCGATTAAAGATGAGAAAATCCGTCACCACGACATCCGGCGCATCCGGATTGCCATGGATGCGCGTAGGCCGGAACGCCGTCACGCCACTCAATCCACCGAAATACAATATGCCATCAGGGCCTTTGTAGGCTGAGCCGATAAAGTAGGAGCCGTTGATCAATCCGTCCCGTGCGGTGTACTCGCGAAACGCGCCGCTTACCGGATCGAGCATGGTCAGCCCGGCAGTGGTACTGATCCATAAACGTCCCTGATCATCGCCCAGAATTCCGCCGATGGGATCCGCCGCGTGGGCAGTCGTCATCGGCACAGTGTGGAAATGCAGTTGGCCATCCGCCCCTTGCTCGGCCACCGAGAGGCCTGCTGCAGTGCCTATCCACAGACGCCCCTTGGCATCCTGGTAAAGATAGTGAACCCGCGAATGAATCAGACTGTCCGCATCGCCGGGTCGATGGCGGTAGTTACGGAATTTCCCGCTGACTGGATCGAAACAGTCCAGACCATTCTGGGTGCCGATCCAGATCTTACCCTGCCGGTCTTCCAGCAATGCATAGATACGGCCATCGAGCACATCCGGATTTTCAGGTGAATGGCGCCAGGTCGTCACGCCCCCGGTAATGCCATCAATGCGGTGCAGACCACCGCGTGTCGCTACCCAGATATTGCCATCCCGTGCCGCGAGCACCTGTTGAAGGATGCGGGATTCCGGCCGTGTATCGAGTGTCACCCGCGTGAAGCGGCCACTGGCGGCGTCGCGCCATGCCAGCCCGTTATTGGTACCGACCCACAACCGTCCGCGTCGATCGGTATCGAGGGTCAGCACCTCGTTGCTGGGCAAGGTCGCAGGATTATGCTCATCGTAATAGAACGCCGTGCTACGTCCGTTGGCGAGATCTACCAGCGTAAGGCCATTCGAAGTCGCCATCCAGACCTGATTCGTACCGGCGGCAGTGATCGAGCGCACTTTGTTATTACTTAAGCTGGGCAATACACCAGACTGCTCCGAATAATGCTCGAATCCGCCGCTACGCAAATCTACCCGATCAAGACCGTTGTACCAGTTGCCGATCCAGAGTGTGCCCGTGCGATCCTGATAGAGCGAATTGACCTGATTATCCCCGAGACTATGGCGGTCCTGTCCAACGTGGCGGTAGCTGAAGAACCCTCCGGTCTGCAGATTTCGTCGCTTTAACCCATTGGTAAAAGTACCAACCCACAGCACACCCTCATGATCGATCAGCAGCGTTTCGATGCGTTCGTCATGTAAATCCGCGTCGGCCGCCAGTTTGATACGCGTGGCGCTACTACCCTGTAGTCGCCACGCCAGCAAACCATTCTTACTCCCCGCCCAGAGTACGCCATCCTTACCAATGGTCAGGGCTTGGATCAGTGTCGCCGGATCAGTGCCATTGCCGCTGATGATATGTTGAAACTCGCTGCTTCCGGCCGGCAGCAGATCCAGACCCGCATCGGTTCCCAGCCAGAGATGGCCATGCCGGTCGACCGCCAACGCATTCACGCGATCATGAATAATGCTGCTGCTCTGATCTGCCGCGTGGCGATACGCCCGCAACTGTCCACTCCGCAAGTCATAATGCTGCAATCCATTGGCGCTCGCCAGCCACAAGCCCTGTTTGCCATCGCTGACAATGGCACTGACCGAGACACTACGCTGACGCCCCAGCAGATGCGTAAAGGTTCGGGTAGCGGGATCGTAGCGATCCAGCCCTCCACGGCTACCGACCCAGATAGCGCCATCGCTATCCTCATACAGTGCCTGAATATAGTTGTCCTGCAAGCTGGCAGGATCAGCGGGATTGTTTTTAAACGCGGTGATACGGTAACCGTCGTAACGGTTCAAACCGGCCTGCGTGCCGAGCCAGAGATACCCGTGCTTATCCTGCAGAATGGTTGTGACGGTTTCCTGGGTTAAGCCCTGCTCGACCCCGAGATGTTCGAAGCGCAGGCTCAAAGGCGCAGCATAGGCCAGCGATACGCATGTCCACATCAAACTCAACAGTGAGATTAACCTTACGACATACGTTGCCATAGAAGTGCCCTTACGCTATGCAAGTCATTCTAAAGGACAATTCAAATGTATAGACGAAAAAAAGCCCCAACTAGATCACTAGAAGGGGCTTTTTAGTATAACTAGCCTGACGATAACCTACTTTCACACTGGTTGCAGCACTATCATCGGCGCAGAGTTGTTTCACGGTCCTG
>JAIELO010000169.1 GCA_019752915.1 Burkholderiaceae bacterium | reverse complement strand
AGCTTGCCGATGCTGCACACGGCCGGTGGCCGCTGGCTGGACGTCGCTGGGCAGCCGGTGGCGCTACGCGGCATCAACCTCGGTAACTACCTGATGCAGGAGTTCTGGATGATGGGGCAGGGCAGCGCCGGCATCGACGACCAGTGCAAGCTCGAAGCGGTGCTGGATCGCCGTTTCGGTTACGCCGAACGGGAACGCCTGTACCGCCTGTTCCGCGACAACTGGATCACTACGCGGGACTGGGATCTGCTGCCGCAACTGAAGCTCAATCTGGTGCGTCTGCCATTCATCTACAGCGTGCTGGAAGACGAGCATCATCCCTATCAGCTGCGCGCCGATGCGTGGCACTATCTCGATCAGGCCATTGCCGAAGCGGAGCAGCGTGGCATCTACGTTATCCTGGATCTGCATGGCGCGGTCGGCAGTCAGGGCTGGGAACATCACAGCGGCTGCGCCGGTAAGAATCTGTACTGGAGCACGCCAGAGTATCAGCGGCGCACCATCTGGCTGTGGCAGCAGATCGCTGCACGCTACAAAGACCGTGCTGCCGTCGCCGGCTACAGCATACTCAATGAGCCGTGGGGCACCACTCCGGAAAATCTGGCGCAGGTCATGGGCACGCTGTACAGCGCCATCCGCGCCGTCGATCCGCACCACGTCATCATCCTGCCCGGTCATAACCTCGGCATCGACGCCTACGGTAAGCCATCCGAACATGGTCAGAGCAATGTCGCCTTCGAAATGCATCCCTACCCCGGCCACTTCGGATGGGGAAAACCGGGCTTGAAGGTGCACCGCGACTGGTTACAGTGCGGTGCCGATGGCCGCAGCGGTGTGTGCGAATGGAAGGCCCGCCTTGCGGCACTCGATGCTGCCTTCTTCGTCGGCGAATTCCAGCCGTGGGCTATGCTGGGGCCACAACTGGGCGGCCAGATCATGCGCGTCAGTTACGACACCTATGCGGAAAATGGCTGGGCCTCGGCAGCATGGGCTTACAAGCTGGTGTCAAAGCGCGGCGGACAAGGGCAGGGCAGCTGGGGATTGGTGACCAATGCCCGTGGCGCCACCATTCCGGCACTCGACTTCAACACCGCCTCGCTGGCCAGCATCGAAAACCTGTTTCGCCGCTTTGGCAGCGTACCGTATGAACTCCAGCCGGGCGCCATGCGCTGGATGAACGCCCCCGTAGCACCCACACCCTTCCAACAGAAAAAATGAAAACCATGATTTTCAAGCACCTGCCCGCCGCCATTGCGCGCACCGATTTTGCCGACGATTTTTTGTGGGGCGTCTCGACCTCCTCCTACCAGATTGAAGGCGCGGCCACGCTGGATGGTCGCGTGCCGTCAATCTGGGATACCTTCTGCGCCACGCCGGGCAAGATCCGCGATGGCAGCAGCGGCGACGTCGCCTGCGATCACTATCATCTGTGGGAGCAGGATCTGGATCTGGCGCAGTCGATGGGGCTGAATGCCTACCGCTTCTCGATCGCCTGGCCGCGTATCTTCAATGGCGTGGATGCCGAACCGAATGCGCTGGGACTGGCGTTCTATTCGAAACTGGTGGACGGCATGCTGGCGCGCGGCCTGCAACCGTGGTGCACGCTGTATCACTGGGATCTGCCACAGTATCTGGAAGATCAGGGTGGCTGGGCTAACCGCGCCACCGTGGACGCCTATCTGCGCTATGTGGATGCGGTGTCCCGCCATCTGGGTAGCCGCGTCAAACACTGGATCACGCATAACGAACCATGGTGCACGGCGATGCATGGCAACTGGGATGGCATGCACGCGCCGGGTAATAAGAGCCTGCCGCTGGCGCTGCAGGTCTGCCACAATGTGCTGCTGTCGCATGGCCGCGCCGTGCCGCTGATCCGCGCCAATTCGCCGGACGCACAGGTGGGGATTGCCCTGAGCTTGCATCCGGTGAAACCGGCCAGCGATAGTGCCGCCGATCTGGCCGCCGTCGCGCGCCACGATGCGCTGCGTAACCGCTGGTTCCTTGATCCGCTGTATGGCCGTGGCTATCCGGAACAGGCGCTGCAACTGGTGGGCAAGGATGCCCCGCAGATTGAAGCAGGTGACATGGCGGCGATTGCTGTGGGTATGGATTTCCTCGGCGTGAATTACTACTTCCCCGAAGTGGTCAAAGATGCGCCGCAGCAGTATCCGCTGCGCACCGAGATCGTTCATCCGGCAGAGCGCGAGCGCACCGCGTTCGGCTGGGAAGTGGCGCCGCAAGGCCTGACCGAATTGCTGGCGCGGGTGGCGCGCGACTATCCGATCGGTCCGCTGTATGTCACGGAGAATGGCTCGACTTACGACGATCAGGTGAGCGCAGACGGCAGCATCGACGATCAGGCGCGGCGCGATTATCTGATTCGCCATCTGGCAGCGATGCGCGATGCCATCACCGCTGGCGGGAATATCCGTGGCTATTTCGCCTGGAGTCTGCTGGATAATTTCGAATGGGCGGAAGGCTATCTGCGGCGCTTCGGCCTGACTTACATTGACTACGCAACGCAACGCCGCACGCTCAAGCACAGCGGCCAGTGGTATAGCGCTTTTCTGCACGGCGCACAAAACTAAACCTATCAAGGAGACCGGAAAATATGAACCACACACCACATAACTATCGGATGCGTCGCGCTGTACTGGCGGCCACGCTGGCACTGAGCGCCGGTGCAATCGGCACCGTGAACGCAAACGCTGCCGCGCCGCTCAAGGACTGGCCGCATGTCACCAGCGCCGTCAAGCAGGACAAAGCCATGGAGGCACGCATTGCGCAGATCGTTGCTGGCATGACGCTGGCCCAGAAAATCGGCCAGATCACCCAGCCGGAGATCAAGTCGATCACACCGGAACAGGTGCGCGAATACTATATCGGCTCGGTGCTGAATGGTGGTGGTAGCTGGCCGCAGGGGAATAAGTACGCCAGCGCCGCCGACTGGGTGAAGCTGGCTGACGCCTATTACGACGCGTCAATGAGTACCGATATGAAGGTGCAGGTGCCGGTGATCTGGGGTATCGACGCGATGCACGGTAACAGCAATATGTATGGTGCCACGCTGTTCCCGCACAATATCGGGCTCGGTGCGGCGCGCGATAAAAAACTGATCGCTGCAATGGCGCAGTCGGTTGCCAAAGCCGTACGTGCCACTGGCATCGACTGGGTGTTTGCGCCGACGCTGGCGGTGGTGCGCGATGATCGCTGGGGCCGTACCTACGAAAGCTTCTCGGAAGATCCTGCCATCGTTAAGGATTATGCAGCGGCCTATGTCACCGGTCTGCAGGGCGATCTGAAATCGGATAACACCGTAGTCGCCACCGCCAAGCACTTCATTGGTGATGGCGGCACGGCCGAAGGCAAGGATCGCGGCGAGAACCGCGCCAGCAAAGCCGACATGATCAACATCCACGCACAGGGTTACTACCCGGCGTTGCAGGCGGGCGTGCAGACTGTGATGGCCTCGTTCAATAGCTGGAACGATGTGGCGGGCGGCGCCGATTACGGCAAGATGCACGGCAGTAAAGCGCTGCTGACCGATGCGCTGAAAACCAAGATGGGCTTCGATGGCCTGATCGTCAGCGACTGGAACGCGATTGCCGAAGTGCCGGGTTGCACCGTTGATAGCTGCCCGGCGTCGATCAACGCCGGTGTCGATATGGT
>JAIELO010000012.1 GCA_019752915.1 Burkholderiaceae bacterium | reverse complement strand
CTGCCGCTGTCCAAGGATAATTACTACTTCGGGGTACAGGCGGTGGATAACGACGGTAACGTCAGTCCGGCCACCTATCCGGTGCCGCTGCGGTGATACCATAGCGGGATGACGCTCAAGATCTCCCGCATACTGCATGCCGGCTACGTGTTTGAATGCGCGGGCCGGCGCATCGTTTTCGATCCCATCTTCGAAAATCCTTTCAGCCGCAATTGCCACGCCTTTCCACCGGTGCGCTTCGATCTGCAACAGATCCGCGCGCTGCCGGTGGATGCGGTGTTCATCTCGCACTTCCATGATGACCATTGCTCGTTCGAGAGTCTCGATCTGCTGGACCGTGCCACGCCTATCTACCTTTACTGCCATTTCGAGGAGCTGTTTGCGCTGATCCGCGAACTGGGGTTTAGCGATGTGCGCTCGCTCAAGGTGGACGAGGCGGTGCAACTTGGGCCATTCGAGATCATCCCGCGCCGCGCGCTCGATGCCGATGTCGACTCCATGTTCCACGTGCGCGCGGCCGGCCTGAATGTGCTGAACGTGGTCGATGCGTGGATGGATCCGGAAACGCTGGAACAGCTAAAAGCCTATGCACCGTGGGATATGGTGCTGTGGCCGTTCCAGACCATGCGCGAGGTCGATGTGATTGCGCCGTCGCGCGCCAGTAGCGCGCTTGCACAATCGCCGCAACTGCCGGAAGAATGGCCGGAGCAGTTGCAGGCGCTGGCGCCGCGCTACGTGGTGCCGAGCTCCTGCCAGTTCGTGCAGGAGCCATGGTCGTGGTACAACCATGCGATGTTCCCGATTACCTATCGGCGCTTTGGCGAGGCGCTGAGTGAATGGCTGCCGCAAACGACGGTGGTGCGCATGAATCCGTCCGTGAGCTTCGAGCTGAGTGCGCAGGAACTGGTCGCTGCGGCAGCGTTGCCGTGGGTCCTGCCGGTGGGCGAGCAGGACGTCGATTTCGATTACCGTCCCGGCCTGACGCCGCCACCGACGGCGCAGATTGCGCAGCATTTCGAGGCGCTGACGCCAGAGCAGAGCGCGCTGGCACGAGAATTCTGCC
Source organism: Burkholderiaceae bacterium (assembly GCA_019752915.1). Classification (GTDB taxonomy): domain Bacteria; phylum Pseudomonadota; class Gammaproteobacteria; order Burkholderiales; family Burkholderiaceae_D; genus Rugamonas. Next base: position 2,610 of record JAIELO010000012.1, on the reverse strand, counting down.
GCACCGGATTGCTGGAAAAGTACCGCGACATGGAACTGCCGGAAGAGAGCTATTTCGCCGCGCCGTGTGGCTGGCAACTGACCGTCTATGACCATGTGGGTAAGGCAGAGCAGTTCCGTTACCGTATCCATGCCGACCAGATCGAATGCGATGACGACATCGCGACGCCGCAGTGGCAGACTGAAATCCCGCTCGCCAAGTTGTATGCCGGACTGGCGCTGGGCGAATCGCTCACCTCGATGTATGTGCGCATTAACGGCGCACCAGCGGACGCCGACATCGTCGACGATCCGCTGATCCGCTGCCTGTTCAATGATGCATTTGCGGCCTATCAGGCAGCGCAGTTAAAGCGTCTGCAGGCCGCCCGCTAGTTGGTGGTGACGGGCAGTCGGGCGAGGAAGCCGTGGATCTGTGACACCACGGCCGCACCTTCACCGACACCGGCCGCGACGCGCTTGGTCGAACCGGCGCGCACGTCACCAATTGCAAACACGCCCGGCACACTGGTTTCCAGTGCCGCCCGCGCCGGCAGGTCGGGCGGATACACGCCGTTGCTGAAGTTGGCGCGGCACTGGGCTTTGGTGACGTCGAAACCGGTGCGGATAAACCCGTGTTCGTCGACATCGACACCGCAATCGCCGAGCCAGCCGGTATTCGGATCGGCGCCGATGAACAGGAACACCCGGCACACCGGATAGTCTGTTTCCTGCTGCGTCGGCGCATGGCGCACCCGCACCTGACGCAGGCCTTCCTCGTCGCCTTCCAGCGCGACGATTTCGCTTTGCGTGTGCAGCGTGATGTTGGGCGTGGCGGCAATGCGCTCGATCAGATAGCTGGACATGGTAGAACTCAGACTGTCCTTGCGGATCAGCATATGCACATGTGCGGCCTGCGTGGCCAGGAACACGGCCGCCTGTCCGGCCGAATTACCGCCGCCGACCAGAATCACCTGCTCGTTCTTGCATAGCTTGCCCTCGATTGGCGAGGCCCAGTAGTACACGCCTTTGCCCTCGAACTGGCGCAGATTGGCCAGCGACGGGCGGCGGTAGCGCGCGCCGCAGGCCAGCACCACGGTACGCGCCTGCAGCTTCTGCAGGCTGCCGCACATTTCCACCTGCAGCGGGTAGGTGTCGCATAGCAGCCGTCCGGCCGGTGCGGGGATCGCTACTTCGACGCCGAACTTCTGTGCCTGCACAAAGGCGCGTCCCGCCAGTGCCCGGCCGGTGATACCGGTCGGGAAACCGAGGAAGTTCTCGATGCGCGCACTGGCCGCTGCCTGACCGCCCGAAGCGCGGGTTTCCAGCACCAGCACGGACAAGCCTTCCGAGGCCGCGTACACGGCAGCCGCCAGCCCGGCAGGACCAGCGCCGACGATGAGCACATCCCATACTTTGCTGCTATCGAGTTCGGGCAGCATGCCGAGGCAGCGCCCCAGATCGACCACGCTAGGATTGTGTTTGACTACGCCATCGGGACAGACCACCAGCGGTAGATCGTGCGGCTGCGGCTGGTAGTGCGCCATCAGCGCGGCAGCCTGTTCGTGCTGTTCCGGGTCGAGCACTTCATGCGGATGGCCGTTGGCCGCGAGGAAGCTCTGCAGGGTGTGCAGGCGACCGTGGCCGCGTGGCGCCACCAGTACCGGCCCGCCGGAATTATGTTCGAGCAGACCGACGCGGCGCAGGATCAGCGCTCGCACGATCCGTTCGCCCAGATCGGCGTGGGCGATCAGCAGCGCGCGCAGGTTTTCCGGCGCGATCACCAGCGCTTCCGTTGCGCCTAGCGCGCGACCGTTCGCTAGCGAAGGACGGCCCGATAGCTGCGCCACTTCGCCACCGAACTGGCCCGGTAAATGGGTCGTGACGAAGGCGGTGTTGCCGAGTCCGTCGTAGCGGCTAACTTCAATCGCGCCCTGTAGCACCAGAATCAACCCGAAGCTGGTCTGGCCGGCCCGGAAAGCCCACTCGCCGTCGGCAAACTGGCGCACCTGCCCGAAGCGGTGCATATGGCGGATATCGGTGGCGCTGAGTACCGGGAAAATCTGGTGACGGCGTTTTTCGAAGTCGAGTCCCGGGCTGGAGACTGCTTCGTCGGAGGTGAGTTCAGGCAGCATTTCCGGGCTATGGTTGGGCATGATCGTCCTGCGCAGAAAGTGGAGAAAGGCGAGTTGCCAGTCTAGCGGAAGCGGGCGGGCAGGTGTAAAAACTTGCCGCGTGATGTGGTTTGCAGGGGGAAGTCTGGGGTGGTGAAGTGTGTTTTCTGCATAAGCCCGAATGCTGGCCAGACAGAAAACCTGCTAGTGGCCGACTATCTGCAGTGATTCGCACCGGAGTCGCGATTCTGCGCCAGTGTTTCAAGCAGCGCGAGGTGTTATCGGATTAAAATGAGGTTTTAGCGCTAGCAAGAACGATACAACAAGATGGCTTATAAAACACTGGAAGATACGATAGGCAATACTCCGCTGGTTCAGCTGGTGAATTTGCCCGGCGCCGAGATCAAGGCGCGTAACAACATCATACTGGGCAAGCTGGAAGGCAATAATCCGGCCGGTTCCGTCAAGGATAGAGCCGCCATGTCCATGCTCAAACGGGCCGAGGAACGTGGTGATATCAA
>JAIELO010000001.1 GCA_019752915.1 Burkholderiaceae bacterium | reverse complement strand
TTGCCATTTCCAGCTACGCCTGCCCGCAGCACTGACGCTCGACACGGCAGAGTTGCCCGCCAGCAGCTGAAGCGCTAGCGCTGGCCCTGCGTGGCACAGCAGATGGCATAGTCGGCAGCCTGTTTGCTGTGGCAGCGTTGCATCCTGCCAGCGCCGGTCACGGCGCCGGATTCCAGTCATACTCCATCTGTCTGGCAGTGGCCTGCGCCAGCGCCATGCCGGCCAGCCGCGCCACCAGATACAGCGACATATCGATGCCGGCGGAAATCCCGGCACTGGTCAGCACGCGGCCGTGATCAATCCAGCGTTGCCGGCCCGCCAGTCTGAGCTGCGGATAGGCGGCTGCCAGTGCCGCCTGATCTTCCCAGTGGGTGGTGACGCTGTAGCCGTCCAGTAGTCCGGCCTGTGCCAGCAGGAAGGCCCCCGTGCAGACCGAAGCCGTCAGTTCGGTCTGCGCAGCGGTACGCGCCAGCCAGGCGCTCACCGGCGCCTGCGTCAGCTCGGCATCGACCACCCCGCCCGGCACAATCAGTACATCGAGCGCTGGCACACTGTCCCAGTCGTAGTCCGGCAGTACCTGCAGGCCGGCGCGTGCCCGCACTGGCGCCAGCGTGCGCGCCACAGTGCTGACGGCGAACGGTGGGTGCGCCGGATTGCTGCGCGCGGCCACCCGGCTGGCGCAGGTGAAGACTTCATAGGGGCCGGCGAAATCGAGGACTTCGACCTGGTCAAACAGATAGATGCCGAGCTGGCGGGTCATGGAACAGGCTCCGGGATGGAAAGTCCTATCATGGCGCAGTCAGGTTTGACAGTTCTGACATTCATAGCGGAATATCTGCCAATGAAAACCATCGATATCTGGCTGCTGGTATACCCCGGCTTCGTGCTGCTCGATGCCACCGGACCGGCCCAGGTGTTTGCCAGCGCCAATGACGAAGCCTGCGCGGCAGGCCTGGCGCCGCCTTACCGGCTGCAACTGATTGCCTCCACGGGTGGACTGGTCACTTCGACGGCGGGCATCAGCCTGCAGGCGCAGCCACTGCCACGCCGCAGTCTGGCGGGGGCCACCCTGATTGTGGCCGGTGGCCGCAGTGCCGATGGCGCTGCGCCGCAGGCCGATGCGGTCACGCTGCGCTGGTTGCGCCGTGTCGCGCAGCGTGCTGGCAGCAGTGTTGTCGCGGCGCCCGGGCACAGCAACCCGGCGCTGCAGCGCTGCTGCGCTGTCTGCACCGGCGCTTTTCTGCTGGCGCAGGCCGGGCTGCTCGATGGCCGGCGTGCCGTCACCCACTGGCTCGATGTGGCGGCGCTGCAGGCGCAGTATCCGGCATTGCAGGTGCACGATGATGCGATCTATGTGCGCGATGGTGCGTATTACACCTCGGCCGGCATCGCTGCCGGCATGGATCTGGCGCTGGCGCTGGTAGAACAGGATCTGGGTGCGGCGGCAGCACTGGCCACGGCTCGGCGGCTGGTGCTGCCCTATCGGCGTGCCGGTGGCCAGCGCCAGTTCAGTACCGAACTCCAGTTGCAGGCGGCACCGGACGGGGTCGCGACGCGGCTGGCCGACTGGCTGCGTGCGCGGTTGGCGCTGGTCACCCCGGTGAGCCAGATGGCGGCGGCGCTGGCCATGTCGGAGCGCAGCTTGCACCGTCATGTGCGTCAGGAAACGGGACTCACGCCGGCCCAGTTGCTGCTGCAACTGCGTCTGGATCACGCATGCCGTCTGCTGGAACAGGGGCGCGTCAGTGTCAAGCAGTTGGCCCGCCAGAGCGGCTTCGGCAGCGCGTACAATTTGCGGCGCGCGTTTGTGGCGCGGCTGGGCGTGTTGCCAGGCGCCTATGCCGAACGCTTCGGCAACCAAATACCATTACAGGGAGCAGACAACACATGATGCAGGCGTTTGAAACGTGGCTGGCGCGGGTGCTGATATTAAATAGTGGGCTGACCTTCGGGGTCTGCCTCGGCTGGCTGGGAGCGCCGCAAGGGAGCGGCGAGCTGCCGTGGCTGTATGCCGCGGCGCTGCTAGGGCTGGTGTCCGGACTGCTGGCGCTGCGCGGCAAGCCGGCCGGCTGGTGCGGCAGTCTGTTGTATTACGGCGTGCAGCTGGTGAGTTACTACCCGCTCGGTGCTGGTACGCCGTGGTCGCTTAAAGCCGGCCTCAGCCTCGGGGTGGTGCTGACCTTCCCCTCGGCCATCGTGGTACTCAATCTGCTGGCGCTGCTGCTCTGGGCACTCAGCGCGGCGCTGCTGTGGCGCAGTGTGCGCCAGCGGTTGCTCTAGATCCTTCAGGCCGGTCTGGCCGTTGCCGCACTGATCTATGTCATGCGCTGGTCATGTGGCTGAGGCAGAGTGCGGTGCGCGCTGCCGCTGCGGCAAGCCAGAATAGGCGGTGGTTTACCGCTGTGTTCGGTGCATCCGGATAGCGCGCTAGCTTGTACAGTGACAGGGCTGGTAAAGCAGTTTGCGGCGCTTGAGTGAGCGTGGTAGCGCCTCTCCAGCCCGATACAGTATTGCCACACTGTTCAAATTAAATTCCAGACGGCAATAATTTGGGCGTATACTGACCAATTGCTTTAGCAAAAGATGCGGCAATCCGGGCCGATGCATGTTAAATCCGCAATATTGCTACGCGGATGGAGAAAAGTCTGTTGCTGCTACTAAAGTTAAGCCAAGTGTTGACGTTAAGAATGTGTAGAGAGGCCGTTCCTAAGAATTGGGCGTGGGCTTCAGGGTAGTCAAATACATGCAGTCATTATGAAGTTTTGCGGCTTGATGCCGCTGTTAGCGTCGGGTTCCAAGGGCAGTTATGCCCTTTTGGTGCCGGCGTATATTTAGTCAGAATTCGGGTAGTACCCCCCAAGGAGAACGGAAATGAGCCTCGTAACCAGCATGTCAACAGACCAGATCGCAATGCTGTCGACCAACAATATTGCCAATCTGGTTACGGCTGATATTGCCGGGCTGGATTCCAATCAGATCCGTGCCTTGACGACCGATCAGATCGGCGCCCTGACGACGGTGCACATTGGGGTACTGACCACCAACCAGATTACCAATGGTCTGAGTACCGACCAGGTGGTGGCGCTGAGCAGCAATCAGGTTGCTGCGCTCAGTTCGGTGCAGGCGGCGGCACTCTCGACGAATAGTATTGTGGCGCTGGAAACGGCTGACTTCGCCGCCTTGCGCACTGCGGCAGTGGCCGCACTGACCACCAACCAGATCAAGGCACTCACCACCGATCAGGTGGTTGCCCTGACCACGGCGCAGGCACTGGCACTGACCAGTAACCAGATCAGTGCCATGAGCACCGATGCCATCGTGGCACTCGAATCGCAGGATCTGGCAGCGCTCAAGACGGCGGTGATCGCCGGCCTGACCACCAACCAGATTGGTGTGATTACCACCAATGACATCGCTGCCATGACCACGGCGCAGGTGGCTGCACTGACCACCAATCAGGTCAAAGTACTGACCACGGACCAGGTCGTTGCCATGAACTCGGCACAACTCGGTGCCCTGAGCACCGTCCAGTTCGGTGCCCTGTCGACCAATGATATCGCGGCCATCGAGACGGCCGATCTGGTGGCGCTGCGCACCGCGCTGATCGCCGCGCTGAGCACCAACCAGCTGGTTGCGCTGACCACCGACCAGATTTCCCGCATGACGACGGCGCAAGTGAGCGCCTTGT
>JAIELO010000083.1 GCA_019752915.1 Burkholderiaceae bacterium | reverse complement strand
CTGCTGGGAGCAGCGTCCCTGACGGCGAAAAAAAACAGCCGCGCGGGGGAACCGGGCGGCTGTGCGGTCGGGCAGCGCAGGCTTAGACGTAGTCGGCCAGTGCCCCTTTCATTTTTTTCAGTGCCGCCACTTCGATCTGGCGGATGCGTTCGGCCGATACACCGAATTCTTCGGCCAGCGCGTGCAGGGTAGCACCACTGCCATCGTCGTTGGCCAGCCAGCGCGCTTCGACGATACGACGCGAACGGGCATCCAGTTTGCCCAGAGCCTGTTCGATACCTTCCGAGTGCAGGCGGGTGAGCTGTTGCGCTTCCAGCACACGGGTCGGCTCGCTCGCCTCGGACGACAGATAGGCGATCGGGGCGAATTTGTCGTCTTCGTCGTCGGTCGGCGACTCCAGCGCAATATCGCGACCGCTGAGACGGGTTTCCATCTCGATGACTTCTTCGCGCTTCACGTCCAGCGTCTTGGCTAACTGGTCGATCTGGGACGGGCTCATCGCGTCCAGCCCCGTTTTGTGGCTGCGCAGATTGAAGAACAGCTTGCGCTGGGCTTTGGTGGTCGCCACTTTGACCAGACGCCAGTTCTTCAGGATGTATTCGTGCATCTCGGCTTTAATCCAGTGCATCGCGTACGACACCAGACGCACGCCCTGATCGGGATCGAAGCGTTTCACGGCTTTCATCAGACCGATATTGCCTTCCTGAATCAGGTCGGCATGCGGCAGGCCGTAGCCCAGATAGCCACGGGCGATCGACACCACCAGACGCAGGTGCGACAGCACCAGCTCCTGCGCGGCGGCCAGATCATTGTGTTCTTTGAGACGCTGGGCCAGCGAAATTTCTTCGTCGTGGCTCAGCATCGGCAGACGGTTGACGGCCGAAATGTAGGCATCGATATTGCCCAGATTACCGGTAAATCCCAGTCCCAAGGCGCGATTGGTGACCGGTACCAAAGCAGTCGGTGCGGACATCGTAGTCATAGTCATTCCTTAGTAGTGAGTGCGTCGTCGTAGTGCGGCTTGCGTAGTGCGGGTTGCTGCAGAGTCCAGTTGCTCGTCAGTGCAGATATATTAGCACTCTCTGTCGTTGAGTGCCAATCAGGAGAATATATCGCATTGATAGCAAAAAAACTATGGGCGTAGCCATACAATGCGCGCCCGGTCTTAGGGCGGACTTAATCTAGGGAAAGGATAGGCCGGGCAGCGAGATAAGTCGGTGCGGATCCGCACCGAGCGGGCGTGGGGAGGACGAGGCCGGGCGGTATCGCCCGGCCGTTGCCGGCTAGTTCAGGCGCGACAGGTGACGTTGTACGGACAGCATGGCTGCCAGCAGACCAAGTCCGGCCGACAGGGCCAGCAGGCCGGCCATGGCCAGTGGCGGCAAAGGCGTCAGCTGGAATTCCGAGGCGTACAGTCTTGCAAATTCGGCAATTGCCTGATTCAGCGGCTGCAAAGCCAGTGCCACGCCGCCCAGTGCCACACCGCCGGCGCACAGACCTAGCAGGGCGCCCGTGTAATAGAAGGGGCGGTGGATGAACAGATCGGTGGCGCCGATCAGTTTGCAGACCAGAATTTCTTCGCGCTGGGTCATCACTTGCAGGCGGATGGTGTTGAAAATCACCGCTACCACCACCGTGCCCAGCGTGGCAGCCAGAATCAGCAGCGCCAGTCGTAGCACATTGATCAGGGCGGCCAGCCGTTTCACCCAGGCCGAATCGACTTGCACGGATTCCACCCCGGGCAGGGTACGAATCTGTTCGGCCAGCAGATCGACGTCGCTGCCCGACTGGGCGGTGCGGAAGGCGTCCAGCTTGAGCACATAGCTGTCCGGCAGGGGATTATCACCGAGCGTGGTCAGGACATCGGCCAGCCCGCTTTTTTCGCGCAACTGGTCGAGTGCCTTTTCGCGCGGCGTGAAAATGATTTTGGCCTGCTTGTCGCGCACCGCCTGACGCAGCGAGGAGGCCAGTGCCAGCGCCTGTTCGCGCGGGGTGTCCTGTTGCAGGAACACGCTCAGTTCCGGATCGACCGACAACTGTTCCGACATGGGGCGCACGTTGTCGAGCAGCGTCACGCCGGCAAACGGCAAGGCGAGGGCAATTGCCACCACCAGAATATTGAACAGGAAACCGCCCGGCGCGCGGCGCAGGTGCAGCAGTGCTGCGCCCAGCGCATAACGGTGTTGTCGCAACCAGTAAGTCATGCTGCATCCTCCAGTTGGCCTTGGTTCAGGTGGATGACGCGGGCGGCCGCATCGAGCATCTGTTCATCATGGCTGGAAATAATGCAGGTCACGCCGACCGAATGGAAGGCGCGCAGCGCATCCAGTACCCGGTTGGCGCTGGCGCGGTCGAGATTGGCGGTGGGTTCGTCGGCCAGAATCAGTTGAGGCCGGTTGACGATGGCGCGCGCAATCGAGACGCGCTGCTGTTCACCGCCCGATAGTGACAACGGCTGGGCTTCGGCCCGTTCGGCCAGCCCGACTTTGTCGAGTGCGGCGCGGGCACGGCTGGCCGCTTCGCGGTGCGAGGCGCCCGTCACCAGCAGCGGCAACATGACATTGGCCAGAATGCTGCGATCGTTGAGCAAGCGCTGCTGCTGGAAAATCAGGCCCAGATTGCGGCGCAGCGACGGCACTGCAGACGGACGGATGCGGCCAATATCCTGACCATTGACCAGTACCTCGCCGCTGCTGGGGCGCTCCATGGCAGCCAGCATTTTCAGCAGGGTCGATTTACCGGCGCCGGACGGTCCGGCCAGAAATACCAGCTCACCTTTGGCGATGGTAAACGAGACGTCGCGCAGGGCATAGGAATCGGTGTTGTACTGTTTGGAAACGTTGCGGAATTCGATCATGGAGCGTTAGTCCGGTCATTCACCAAGTAAAGCGTCGACAAAATCGGCCGCCACGAAGGGTTGCAGATCCTCAATCTTCTCACCGATGCCGATGAAATACACCGGTACCGGCCGTACCCGGGCGATGGCGGCCAGCACGCCGCCTTTGGCGGTGCCGTCCAGCTTGGTAATCACCAGCCCGGTCAGGTGCAGCGCATCGTCGAAGGCTTTGACTTGCGCCAGTGCATTCTGGCCGGTATTGCCGTCGATCACCAGCAGGGTTTCGTGGGGCGCGCCGTCCATGCCCTTGCCCAGCACGCGCTGGACTTTTTTCAGTTCTTCCATCAGGTGCAACTGGGTCGGCAGACGCCCGGCGGTATCGACCATGACTACATCGTGGCCGCGAGCCTTGCCGGACTGCACGGCGTCAAAGGCGACGGCAGCGGGGTCGCCCGAAGCTTGCGAAATCACGGTAATGTTATTGCGCTGACCCCATACCATCAGTTGCTCGCGCGCGGCAGCGCGGAAGGTGTCGCCGGCGGCCAGCAGCACCGACTGGCCATGGGTCTGCATATGTTTGGCCAGTTTGCCGATGGTGGTGGTCTTGCCGGCACCGTTGACGCCGGCAATCATCATCACCATGGGCTGATGGCGACCCAGTTCGAACGGGCGTTGCAGGGGCAGCAGCAATTCGGTCAGCAACTGTTTTAGCGCCGCTTTCACGGCGGCCGCATCGAGCAGCTTATCCTGCTTGACCTTGAGTTTCAGGGCCGTCAGCAGATACTCGGTGGCATCGACGCCGGCGTCGGCCATCAGCAGGGCAGCCTCGAGTTCCTCGTACAGATCGTCATCG
>JAIELO010000237.1 GCA_019752915.1 Burkholderiaceae bacterium | reverse complement strand
GTGCACACCGGGTGGTGTGGCTGGATCTGCATGGCACGCCGGTGGCGGGCATCGTGCAGGATGGCCGGCCTATCGAGACCGAGCAGCAGATCGCGTTCTCGAACCGCCCCCAGCGGATCTCGCTGTTTGACGGTGTTAGCGAGTTGCGTCTGTAGGCTTGCTGATGTGGTGCGGCCAGCGTGGCGCGGCCAGCGTGGCCCGGTGCGAGATCGTGAGCGGGTATTCGCGTACGATCTCGTGGCCGGTGCCATAGCACAGGTTGAGCAGCCAGCGCACTGCGTTGCGGGTGACCTCGCGCATGGGAATATGGACGGAGGTTAAGCCGGGCGTCGCATATTCGGCCGTGTAGTCATCGTCGTAGCCAATCACCGACACGTCATCCGGCACGCTGATTCCGCGTTGCTGCAGGAGTGACAGGGCGCCGACCGCCATTTCGTCATTGGCGCAGAACACTGCCGTGAAGTTGCGCTCACCTTCGAGTAGCTGCTGGGCAGCCGCATAGCCCCCTTCACGTGAAAAATCCGACGTCACCAGTCGTACTGCATCGCGTTTGATCCCATGGCGCTGTAGTTCGGCGAAAAAGCCGTTCATGCGCGCGATATTGTCGTAAGCGTCGGGCGGGCCCGAGATCACCGCCAGCTGCCGGTGGCCGGCAGCCAGTAGCGCCTGTGCGGCCAGTTCGCCGCCATGAAAGTGGTCGGGGCAGAACGAGGTCTCCGGCGCGTGCGGGTTGCGCCGGTTGAGGAAGGCGATCTTTGCGTGCATCCCCCGCAGCAACAGCATATCCTCTTCGCGCAGGTCGTGCGCCAGCACCACGATGCCGTCGCAATCGCGGTCAATCAGAAATTTCACTGCTTCGATGGTTTCGTCGCGCCGGTTGCCGTCGCCACAACCGCTGGCCACCACCACGTGGCGCCGGATGGCGCGCAGTTCGATGTCGGTCTGCTGCAGGATGGTGCCGTAATAGGCGCCGAAGAAGGAGGGCGTGTAGATGCCGATGATGCCCAGCGATTGGGTAGACAGTGAGCGGCCGATAGACGAAGGGCGGAAATGCAGCTGTTCAACGGCCGCCTGCACCTTGCGCAGCGCCTCGGCAGACACCGGACCCTTGCCGGAAATGGCGCGCGAGGCAGTGGACATGCCGACTCCTGCCAGAGTTGCCACATCTTTCAGCGTTGCCACAATAATCCCCCTTTAATGACTGTCATTGGCCGCCTCGCGGACGGGGTGCCATCCTATCACGGCGCCAGTGTGTACTAGGGAGAATCGGGTATAATGCCCGATTGCTCGTCATTTTTTCAGCGTATCTCAAGACCTATCATGCAATCGCAACCTCTCTCCCGTAACAAGCAAGCTGGCGCCGCCAGCACTGGCAGCCAATCCGGTGGCGCTGCGCCGAAGGTCGGCTTCGTCTCGCTCGGCTGCCCTAAGGCGCTGGTTGACTCCGAACAGATTCTGACCCAGTTGCGCGCGGAAGGCTATGAAACGGCCAAGTCCTACGATGGCGCCGATCTGGTCATCGTCAACACCTGCGGCTTTATCGACGCCGCGGTGCAGGAATCGCTGGACGCGATTGGTGAAGCGCTGGCCGAAAACGGCAAAGTGATTGTGACCGGCTGTCTGGGCGCGAAAAAAGACGCCTCCGGCGATGACATCATCATGAAGGTGCACCCGAAAGTGCTGGCCGTGACCGGCCCGCATGCACTGGCCGAAGTGATGGATTCGGTGCACCTGCATCTGCCGAAGCCGCACGAGCCATTCCTCGACCTGATTCCGGCACAAGGCGTGAAGCTGACGCCTAAGCACTACGCCTATCTGAAAATTTCCGAAGGCTGCAACCATCGCTGCAGCTTCTGCATCATCCCGTCGATGCGTGGTGATCTGGTATCGCGTCCGATTGCGGACCTGATGCTGGAAGCGGAAAACCTGTTCAAATCCGGCGTGAAAGAACTGCTGGTGATTTCGCAAGACACCTCGGCGTATGGCGTGGATGTGAAATTCCGCACCGGTTTCTGGAACGGCCGTCCGATCAAGACCCACATGACCCAGTTGACCGAAGCGCTGGGCGAACTGGCCAAGTCGTATGGCGCATGGATCCGTCTGCACTACGTCTACCCGTATCCGCACGTGGACCAGATCATCCCGATGATGGGCGATGGCCACATTCTGCCTTACCTCGACATTCCGATGCAGCACGCGCATCCGGAAGTGCTGAAGCGTATGAAGCGTCCGGCCAGTGGCGAGAAAAATCTCGACCGCATTCAGGCATGGCGCAAGATGAATCCGGATCTGACCATCCGTTCCACCTTCATCGCCGGTTTCCCTGGTGAGACCGACGCCGAATTCGAATACCTGCTGGACTTCCTCAAGGAAGCCCAGATCGACCGCCTCGGTTGCTTCGCCTATTCGCCGGTAGAAGGCGCTACCGCCAACGAACTGGCTAATCCGGTGCCGGAAGAACTGCGTGAAGAGCGCCGTGGCCGCGTGATGCTGCTGCAGGAAGAAATTTCGCGCAACCGTCTGAAAGCCAAAGTCGGCAAGACCGTACGGGTGCTGATCGATGAAGTGAATCGCACTGGCGGCATTGGCCGTTCCAGCGCCGATGCACCGGAAATCGATGGCGTGGTGTACGTGAAACCACCTTACGAACCGCACAAAAAGCTGGCTGTCGGCCAGTTTGTCGACGTCAAGATCACCACCTCCGACGCCCACGATCTGTGGGGCGAGGCGCAATAAGCGAATCAAACCTATAATAAAGGCGGACCAGACATGGGCCGCCTTTTTTTTACGTCCGAACTTTCTACCATGACCCTTAAAAAATCCCTGCAGAGCACCATCGTTCATTCCGATTACCGTGCACCGGAAGGCTTCGCTGCTTTTCCGGCGGTGATCCATCATGCCTCCACGGTGCTGTTCAAGAACGTGGCCGCCATGCGTTCGGGCGAGTGGAAAGAGAAGAACGCTTATACCTACGGCCTGCACGGCACGCCGACCACGTTCACGCTGGAAGCGCGGCTGGCAGAGATCGAGGATGGTCAATTCTGCCTGCTGGCGCCGAGCGGTCTGGCCGCGATTGCGATGGTTGATCTGGGCTTGCTGCGCAGTGGCGATGATGTGCTGCTGCCTGATAATGTCTACAACCCGAACCGCGAACTGGGGCGCTGGCTGTCGGCCGATTACGGCATCACGGCGCGCTACTACGATCCGCTGATCGGTGCAGGTATCGATGCGCTGATCCAGCCGAATACGCGCCTGATCTGGACCGAAGCACCGGGTTCGGTGTCGATGGAAGTGCCGGATCTGCCGGCCATCTGCGCCGCTGCCCATGCGCGTGGCGTGGTGGTCGCGCTGGATAATACCTGGTCGGCCGGTCTGGCACTGCGCGGCTTCGATCTGGGCGTGGACATCATCATGCAGGCGCTGACCAAGTACCAGTCGGGCGGTTCCGACGTGCTGATGGGCGCCGTGATTACCCGCGACCGTGCGCTGCATGACAAGATCGCGCTGGCCCACATGCGGCTCGGCATGGGCGTTGGCGCCGACGATGCCTATCTGGTGTCGCGCGGTTTGCCGACCATGCGCATGCGTTTCGATGCGCATGATGCGGCCGCACGCAAGCTGGCTGCCTGGTTGCAGGCGCGGCCAGAGATTGTGAAGGTGCTGCATCCGGCCTTCACCGATTGTCCCGGTCACGCTATCT
>JAIELO010000447.1 GCA_019752915.1 Burkholderiaceae bacterium | reverse complement strand
GACCGTGCTTTTGCGCACAATGCCCGCCTTGCTGGTGAGCGGATGGGCGCCGCCCAGGCCATCGATCTGGCGCGCGTCGGGTGATCCCATCACGGCCAGCAAGACCTGGTCGCGTTCCGCCTCGCCGGCCGGCAGGTCGGTTTCGAGGAAAAACGTGCCGCGCGACGTACCGCCGCGCATGAGCAGAGTTTTGATTGGCGTTTGCATGAGGGGGATTGTGCGCCGCCTCCCCCCCTACAACAAAGACGAATACCGGTCTAGCTGTTATTCAATTTTGCTATATCATAAAAGCATGGACCTCAAACAGCTTTCCTATTTCGTGCGCGTTGCGGAGCTCGGCAGTTTCAGCCGCGCCGCCGATGTCATCAACATTGCACAGCCGGCACTGAGCCGGCAGATCCGCCTGCTCGAAGTCGAATTGCGACAAAATCTGTTGGTGCGCAACGGCCGTGGCGTGACGCTGAGCGAGGCCGGCAAAGTGCTGCTGGAGCATAGCCGTGGGGTACTGCACCAGGTCGAACGCCTGCGTGAAGAACTGTCGCGTGTACGCGGGGCGCTGGCGGGCAGCGTGGTGGTCGGCCTGCCGCCCAGCGTGGCCAAAGTGCTGACGGTGCCGCTGACGCGCGCCTTCCGTGTCGCCCTGCCGGAAGCGACGCTCGCGATCACCGAAGGCCTGTCCAGTGCGATGCAGTCATCGCTGCTGTCAGGCCGCCTGGATATCGCCCTGCTCTACAACCCTTTGCCCATGCCGGAACTGACCATCCATCCGTTGCTGGACGAAGAACTGGTGCTGGTCACACGCGCCAGCGATGGCGCGCCGCAACGCCCGGTGGCGCTGGCCGAACTGGCCGGCCTGCCACTGATCATCCCGAGCCGCCCCAATGCCATCCGCATGCAGGTGGAAATGGCGCTGATGCATCTGGGCCGCCAGCCGCGCGTGGCGATCGAGATTGACGGTGTCGCCGCGATCCTGGAACTGGTCGCCGATGGTGCCGGGGTGGCGGTGCTGCCGCGTAATGCGGTGCGTACCGCACCGCAAGCGGAACGTTTCCTGACCCGCCAATTGATCGATCCGCCGCTGGTCACGCAGCTGGCAGTGGCGGTCAATTCGCACCGCCCTGCGACCGATACCCAGAAAGCCATGCTGGAACTAGTGCTGCGCATGGGACCGGAAGTGATCGGACGCTGACGGCCGATCTGCCCTGATCCACCCGCATCGAAAGCCGTGACGCGAGCGCGCCGCTGTGGCATCATCAGCGAGGAAAAAAAACACTGCGGCACAACACGCAGGCCAAAAACAAGGAGACAGCATGCGTTTTAACCGCCTAGACCTCAACCTGCTGGTCGCGCTCGATGCGCTGCTCAGCGAGAAGAGTATCACCCGCGCCTCGCGGCGCCTGAACCTGAGCCAGTCCGCCACCAGTGGCGTGCTGTCGCGCCTGCGCGACTATTTCAAGGACGAGTTGCTGGTTCCGCTCGGCCGCAACCTGGTCCTCACGCCGCTCGCCGTGAGCCTGACCGAGCCGGTGCGCGATGTGCTGCTGCAGATTCAACGGACCATCGAGATCAAGCCGGAATTCGACCCGGCAACCGCGATACGGGAATTCCGCATCTTCGCCACCGACTTCGCATCGACAGTGCTGTTGGGTGAATTCGGCCAGCGCATCAGCACCGATGCGCCGGGTATTTCGATCGAGATTTCGGCGACCACGTCCACGCCTGCGGAACAACTCGAGCGTGGCGAAGTAGAATTGGTGATCTTGCCGAGCAAGTTCATGTCCGAGACGCAGCCGACCGCATTTCTGTTTGAAGAAACCTATACCTGCATCGTTTGGACCGGCAACCAGTTGGTCGGCGACAGCCTCTCGCTGGAACAGTACATGCAACTCGGCCACGTCTCGTCGCGCTTCGGCACCTCGGCGACCAGCTTCGAAGAAAGCTTCCTCAAGGACAGCGGTTACGACCGGCGGATCGAGGTCTCGACGACCAATTTCACCAGCCTGCCGCACTTCGTGATCGGCACCAACCGCATCGCGACCATGCATACCCGCCTGGCGCGCAGGCTGGCCTGCTATTATCCGATCCGCCTGCTCGCGCCACCGATTGCGTTTCCGACGCTGGAGATGTGCATGCAGTGGAATCGCTTTCTCGATCACGATCCGTCCCACATCTGGCTACGCAAGATGTTGCTGGAGATTGCCAACACTGAACCCGACAGGAATCTTTGCGCGCCATCGCTGGCAGCGGCACCGGCGGGACAGGTCATTTCGCTGCCACGCGAACGCCTGTCGGCCTGAGCGCCAGGACCGCCCGCTACGCCGGTCGCCGGTCGCCGGTCGCCGGGCGATTATTCGACCACGCCGCGCATGCGCATCCATGCCCAGAATTGCTCTGTCCACGCATCGCTGCTGAGTCCCTGCGTCTTCATCCCGAAGCCATGGCCACCTCGTTCATAGAAATGCAGTTCAACCGGCCGGCCGGCCTTTTTCCAGGAACTCACCAACCCGAAGTCACCGTTCGCGAACAAGGGATCGTCGGCTGCCAGCGCCAGGAACAACGGCGGTGCATCGGCGCTGACGTCCACCGCCCCCATCGGGCCATATAGCATGGCGGCAAAGTCCGGGCGCGTGGCCGCGTTCGGCCCTGTCGCCACGTCGAGCGTGGTCATGGCCCCCGCCGAAAAGCCGATCATGCCGAGACGTCCGGGCAGCAGCCCCCAGCGTGCGGCATGCTCGCGCACCAGTTGCACGGCACGGCGGCCGTCGTCGACCGCCAGGGGCAAGGTGCCGATGCGTTGGCCGGACGCCGCGCCCTGTTGCCGCGCCCGGATGAAGTCTTCTTCCCTGGCCGGCGTTTCGACCAGACGGTATTTCAAAATAAAGGCACTGACGCCGCGCTGCGCGAGCCAGTTTGCAACCAGATAGCCCTCATTGTCCATCGATAGCAGGCGGAATGCACCGCCGGGCGCGACGATGACCGCCGTGCCGTTAGCCTTGCCGGCGGCCGGCAGCACCGGGATCAACATCGGCTCGACGACATTGCGTGCCCTGCGGCCATCGGCAAACTGGGTCCACTGCTCGGTGTGGGTGGCAGCCTCCGATCCTGGCGCCACACCGGGGTAGAGCCGGATCGCATTGGACACCGTAGGGACCGGGATCGGCGAGCCGCCAGATTGCCCCTGGGCACAAGCGGAGCCATACGCAAGTAGGCCGACGCATGCGGCAATCAGGGTGCGGAAGACGGGGGAACGAGAGCGCTGCATGTCAGTCCTTGCAATTGTGATGGGAAAATTAGATCGTCGAACGTTCGATGATCGTGAAGCCGATGTCGCACACGGGTTCGGCCACCTGGCGTCCCGCAATACGCTCGAGAATGAAATGCGCGGCAGTTTCGCCGATCACGTTGCCGTCGATGCGTACCGTGGTCAGCGCTGGATGCAGGTCGCGCGCGAAACTTTGGTCACCCAGCCCGATCACGCCCAGGCGCTGCGGCACCGCAATGCCTTGCGCATGCGCTTCGTTAAGCACCCCCATGGCGAGCATGTCGGAGCTGCAAAACACCGCGTCGATATCGGGATGCGCCGCCAGCAACTCGCGCAGGCCGCTGCGCCCGTGTCCCACCGTGGTCGGCGCCGTGACATAGCAGGCCGGGACCAGGTCGTCCGGGCCCGTCAGTTTCAAGGTCTGCGCGGTCTGGATAAAAGC
>JAIELO010000028.1 GCA_019752915.1 Burkholderiaceae bacterium | reverse complement strand
TCCACGTATCCGCGATGCCGCACTGGCTGCCGCCCACGCTGCCACCGGCAGCTATGTGATCTTCGCCGTGCCCCTGCTGGTCGAGTCCGGCACCTGGCGCAGCCGCGTCAGCCGTATCGTCTGCGTCGATTGCCCGGAAAGCGTGCAACTGGCGCGGGTGATGGCGCGCAACAACTTGTCTGAACAGCAAGTTCTGGCGATTATGGCGCAGCAGGCCAGCCGTCAGCAACGCCTCGCTGCCGCCGACGATGTCATCGACAATAGTGGTGATTTGGCGGCTTTAACGCCCCAGATCACCCATTTGCACAATTTATATCTGGCAATTTCGAAAAGAAGCGCCACAAACACCTCGCAACGTTTGTAATTTTGCTTCGCTTGCTTCAAAATCACAGGATTCACGCAAGTCCACCTAAAGGGATGTTATTTTGATCGTCTACGAATATCCATTCAACGAGCGCATCCGCACGTTGTTGCGATTAGAGGACCTGTACGAGAAATTCAAATTTTTTGTGCAACAAGACCATCCCATGCAACATCATGTGGCGCTGGCGACGATCTTCGACATGCTGGAAGTGGCTGGCCGCGCCGATCTGAAATCGGATCTGCTGCAGGAACTCGAACGCCAGCGTCAGACTCTGCTCGGCTATCGCATGAATCCGAATGTGCAGGCGGAAACGCTGGACGCGATTCTGGAAGAACTCGACGGCGTCAGCACGGCGCTCGTCAATGCGCAAGGCAAGACTGGCCAGAACGTGCGCGACAATGAATGGCTGATGAGTATCCGCGGCCGCACCATCATCCCCGGCGGCGCCTGCGAATTCGATCTGCCGTCCTACTACGCGTGGCAGAAGCGTCCGGCCGATCAGCGTTACAACGACATCATGAACTGGTTCGCCCCACTATCGCCACTGTTCGACGCGCTGGCACTGGTGCTGCGCCTGCTGCGCGATTCCGGCGGCGCCGTCAAGATGATCGCGGTGTCCGGTAGCTACCAGCAGATGCTGCAAGGCAAGGTCTACCAGATGCTGCGCCTGACGCTGGATGAAGCCATGGGCGCCATTCCCGAGGTATCGGCCAATAAATACATGCTGTGGGTGCGCTTCACGTCGCAGGATGGCGACTTGAAACCCAAGCCGCTGGAAGACGACGTGCCGTTCGAACTCACGCTGTGCAATTTCTAAAGTAAGCTATGACCACTGTTGTTGATTGCCCTACCTGCGGCGCCAAAGTTACATGGACGCCCGAGAACCGTTACCGTCCGTTCTGCTCGGAACGTTGCAAACAGATTGATCTGGGCGCCTGGGCCGAAGAGAAGTACACCATTCCGGCCGCCCCGCCGGTCGACCCGCTCGACGAAGAGTAAATGCGTAAGCCACGGACGCCGTTCGCGGCGCCCGCTATAACTCCCGTCCGCCCCGCACAACCGGCTCAGCCGACCGAGGCGTAACGTACCTCGTCGAGCCAGCCCAGCAGCGGTATAGTGGCCGGCAGCAGCGGTTCGACACCGACCGTGCCCTGCCACGCAAACGCCTGCCCTTCCAGACTCTGTGCTTCCCCTTGCCAGTCGCGGCTCAGGTAGAAATGCAGCCGCACATGGGCGTGCGGATACACGTATTCCACCCCGCACCACGCTTCGGCACTATGGATGGTCAGTCCCAGTTCTTCCATGAATTCGCGCTGCAAGGCGGCGAAGATGGTTTCGCCGGGATCGACTTTGCCGCCCGGGAATTCCCAGTAACCGGCATACGGTTTGCCTTCCGGACGCTGGCCCAGCAGCACATCACCATTCGGCTTGATCAGCACGCCAACGGCCACATCGACGATCCCGCTCATGCGTGCTGCCCCGCGTAATCCTTGGCGAACTGCCATGCCACCCGCCCCGAACGGGAGCCGCGCAGCAAGGCCCAGCGCAGTGCGTCGGCGCGGGCTGCTTCGATCTGCTCGGGCGTACAGCCCAGCGTGGCCAGCCAGTGCGCCACGATGGCCAGATAGTCGTCCTGTTTGAACGGGTAAAAACTCAGCCACAGGCCGAACCGCTCGGACAGGGAGATTTTTTCTTCCACCGTTTCGCCCGGATGCAGGTCGCCATCTTCGTCGTGCCGGTAGCTACTGTTATCGGACATACGCTCCGGCATCAGGTGGCGCCGGTTCGAGGTGGCGTAGATCAGCACATTATCGGACTGGGCGGCAATGCTGCCATCGAGCGCCACTTTCAGTGCCTTGTAACCATGCTCGCCTTCTTCGAACGACAGATCGTCGCAGAAAATCACGAAGCGTTCGGGACGCCCCGCCACCAGATCGACGATGTCGGGCAGGTCGGCCAGATCGGCTTTGTCGACTTCGATCAGGCGCAGGCCTTCGGCACCGAACTGGTTCAGGCAGGCTTTGATCAGCGAAGACTTGCCGGTGCCGCGTGCGCCCGTCAGCAGCACATTGTTGGCGGGCTTACCCTGTACGAACTGGCGGGTATTCTGTTCGATCTGGGCCTTCTGCGGGCCGATGTGCTGCAGGTCATCGAGCGCGATCGGCGCCAGATGGGTCACCGCCTGCAGATAGCCGGCCGCATGCCCGGCTGCACCCGCGCTGCGCTTGCGCCAGCGGAAGGCATGCGCCAGTCGCCAGTCCGGTTCGCGCGGTGCGGCCGGCAGCACCGCTTCGACGCGCGCCAGCAGGGCTTCGGCGCGCACCAGAAATTGTTCGAGCGGCGTCGCCATCTCAGGAACGGTAGTCGGCGTTGATGCTGACGTAGTCGTGCGACAGGTCGCAGGTGTACACGGTCACCTGGGCCGCACCGCGCGCCAGTTTCACGCGCACCGTGATTTCACTCTGCTGCATGACGCGCTGGCCATCGGCTTCCTGATAGTCAGGATTGCGGCCACCGTTTTTCGCTACCCACACATCGTCCAGATACAGATCGAGTTTGCTGACATCGAGGTCGTCGACGCCGGCGTAGCCGATCGCCGCCAGAATCCGGCCCAGATTCGGATCGGAGGCGAAGAAGGCGGTTTTTACCAGCGGCGAGTGGGCGATCGAGTAGGCGATCTTGCGGCACTCGGCCATGCTGCTGCCCTGCTCCACGGTGACGGTGATGAACTTGGTCGCGCCTTCGCCATCGCGCACGATGGCCTGTGCCAGAAACACCGCCAGTTCCGTGACGGCAGCGGCCAGTTGCGCATATTCCGGGCTCTCCACGGAAGTCACTTCCAGCGTACCGGCGCCGGTAGCGATCAGCATGAAGGAATCGTTGGTCGAGGTGTCGCCATCGATGGTGATGCAGTTAAACGACTGATCAGCGACCTGCTTGACCAGCACGTCGAGCACCGGCTGCGCGACTTTGGCATCGAACGCCAGATAGCCGAGCATGGTGGCCATATTCGGCTTGATCATGCCGGCGCCTTTGCTGATGCCGGTCAGGGTGACGCTGTGGCCGGCGATGCTGACGCTGCGCGACCCGGCCTTGGGCTGGGTATCGGTGGTCATGATGGCTTCCGCCGCGTTGTACCAGTTATCCGTTTTCAGACCGGCCACGGCCTGTGGCAGACCGGCGATGACTTTCTCGGCCGGCAGTGGCTCCAGAATCACGCCGGTCGAAAACGGCAATATCTGGGCGGCATCGCAAGCCAATTGCTCAGCCAGTGCGGCGCAGGTTTGCTGGGCCAGTTGCAAGCCCAGCTCGCCAGTTCCGGCGTTGGCATTGCCCGTATT
>JAIELO010000300.1 GCA_019752915.1 Burkholderiaceae bacterium | reverse complement strand
CTGGGCGCTTGCGGATCTGCCACGACGCCCATCCGGCGGCAGGTGGCAGATTGCGCTGGGACTGCGACGCGCGCGTGTCGGCGCCGCTGGTCATCAAGCTGGGCTGGCGTGGCAAGCTGGCCGATGGCGCGCCAGCGACGGCGGACTCAGCGCCCGCACTGGCGCTGACGGTGGGCGTGCGGTGAGGCAGCGCGCGGCGATGCCTGAGCGCCTGGCAAACCGGCACGGTACTGGCTGGACACTGGTGGAGTTTGTGATTGCGCTGACGCTATCGATGCTGCTGACCTTGCTGGCATCGGGCCTATTGCTGGCCGCGGCCAGTAGCTATCGCCATCACAATGATCAGCAGGACTTGAACGATGCGGGACGGCAGGCATTGACGCTGCTGGCACAGGCGATCCGCCAAGCCGCCTATGTGGAGTGGGATAGTGCGGCGGCACCTGTCGGGCTAGCTGAGGATCTGCCAGCGGCCATCGCGGGACTGGATGGTCGTAGCCTGTCGCGCAGCAGTGAGGGCATCAGTGCTGCGTTGCCGGCCGTGGCGCATGGCAGCGATGTGCTGGCGCTGCGTTTTGCCGGGTCCGGTCCCGGTCCCGGTTCCGGTTCCGGCAGCGCTGCGAGCGGCGATGGTTCCAGCGTCAATTGCGCAGGTTTTGCCGTTACCACGCCAGCGGCTGCCGAGGCGCAAGGCTGGAGCATCTTCTATGTCGCCGCCGATGCCGGTGGCGAGCCGGAATTGCGCTGCAAGTATCGCTCGGCCTCAGGCTGGGGCAGCGATGCGCTGCTACGTGGTGTCGAGTCGTTTCAGGTGCTGTACGGCGTCGATACCGATACGCCGGCGGACGGGCTGCCGAACAGCTACCTGAATGCGACGGCGATCAATGCGCTCGATGCCGGTCTGGCGCTGGTGGGAGCGACGGTAGCTGAGCGGCAGCGTGACTTGAACCGCAAAACCTACTGGAAACGGGTCGGCAGTATCGAGCTCGCCTTGCTGTTGCGGGCTGATGCGGCGACGCGCGCCGACACCGGTAGTCGTCAGTTCGTACTGTTTGGCGCGGCCTATGCGGATGCACATGCGGAGGACGATGGCACGCGCATCGACGAAGCACGCTTGCCGGAGGCGCAGCGGCGCCGTGTCCGTGTGCTGGTGGGCAGCACCATAGCGCTGCGCAACGGGCGGAGCTGACGATGCCATGCAGCGGTGCCTCAGGCGGCGAACGCGGCATTGCGGTGTTGCTCTGTCTGGTGCTGCTGTTGATCGTATTGCTGCTAGGGGTTTCGGCTGCGCAGCTGAGTTTGCAGTGCGTGAGGGCAGCGCGCGCGGTGCGTGACCGCGAGGTGGCGTTTCAGTCAGCGGAGGATGCGGTGGCCGATGCGGAACACGACATACTGAACGGGACAGCCGACGTGACGTCCTGTGCGGTGGCACCGGCGTGGCAGCGGGTGGATCTGGCGGGGCGCGACGATACGGCTGCGTGCACGGTGGAATATGGCGCGCATACCGGCGCGAGTATGGAGGTGGCGCTGGGTGCGACGCCGTTCAAACGTCCGCGCTATCTGATCGAGCGGATGGTATGCCATCAGGCCGGGGATGAGGCTGCGCCTACGGCAGCGCCGCACTGCTGCTACCGGGTGACCGCGATCGGTTTCGGACCGCAGCCGGAGACGGAAGTGGTGCTGCAAACCGTGTTCAGTAAAAGCGAATGAGGTGGCGTAATGGAAGGCCGGCGAATATCGATGTACGCGGCCGGGCCGCGAATCCAGCAGCCATCGCAGCCCGCGCAGCATTTGCGGCCCGCGCAGCATTTGCATCGATGGCTGATGCTGCGGTGTCAGTTGCTTTTGCTGGCAATGCTAGGCGCATGGAGCATGAGCGATGCTCTGGCAGCTCCGCCAGTGGTGCCGCTGGCGACCGACTTGCTGACCGCTGCGTGCCGCACGGCGACAGACTCTCCTAAAACCGATAGCGTCTCGGCTTTGCTGCCCCCGCTGAATCCCGCCTCGGCAGTTGGCGAGTGGCTGAGTGGCAGTGTGGATCAGCGTGACTGGAGTGGCTATCTGTCGCGCTACGTTTTGCCAGTTGGCAGTGCCGACGGCGCAGCCGGAACGGGGCCATCCATCGCACCCGTCTGGGAAGCCGGCGCGCTGTTGACGGGCGACGCTAGCCATGCGCCGCAGCCCGTCCCGGAAGAACGTCAAATCTACACGGCATTGGTGCAAGCGGATGGCGCTTTGCAAGGCCTGCCGTTTGTCTGGAAGGCATTGTCGAGCGCACAGCAGCGCATGCTGGATCTACGCGCGCCTGCTAGCAGGGTGCCGGATCGACTGGGGGCTCGCCGACTTGAATTCCTGCGCGGTGCACGTGGTGACGAAGGGAGCGTGTTCCGGCGGCGCCGCAGCGTGCTGGGCGACTCGCTGCATAGTTCGCCCGTGCTGGTGGCGGCACCATCGGGGACGACGCAAGACCCTGAGTATCAGGCATTCCGGCGGCGTTATGCTAGTCGCCGGCCGCTGCTGTATCTGGGCGCTAACGATGGCATGCTGCACGCTTTCGATATGGCCGATGGGCGCGAGCGCTATGCGTATGTGCCGCATGCCTTATTTCCTTATCTGAGTCTGTTGAGCGATCCGGCGTATGGACACCGTGCCTATGTAGACGGAGCGGCCATCGCGGGCGAGGTGCGGATCGGTGCGGCGTGGCGCACGGTGCTGGTCTCCGCGCTGGGGGCTGGTGCGCAAGGTCTGTTTGCGCTGGATGTGACGGATCCCGAGGCGCTCGATGCGCGGACGGCATTATGGGAGTTCACCGATGCGGACGATCCGATGGTGGGCAATGTCATGACGACGCCACAACTGGCGCGGGTGCGCTTACGGGCCGATAGCGAACGGGGCGTTGCGGTATTTGCGAGCGGTCTGAATAATTATGCGGCGGATGGGCATAGCAGCAGCGCTGGCAAGGGAGCCTTGTTTCTGGCAGCACTCGACAAGCCGCGCGAGGAGGGCTGGCGCTTGAATGCCAACTACTTCCGGCTCACCACGCCGATAGCCGAGCCTGACTTGCCCAATGGCCTGAGCGCACCGGCACTGCTGGCCGACCGGGATGGTTTGCTGCGCTTTGCCTATGCCGGTGATCTGCAGGGCAATCTGTGGCGCTTTGATCTGCATGGTCATGCGCCATGGAGCGGTGCGGTAGAGCGCCTGTTCACGGCGCGCGATGCAGCGGGGCGCCGTCAGCCCATTACGCAGCAACCGAGCATCGTGTATGCCGACGATGGCGGCTACCTGATCCTGTTTGGTACCGGGCGCGTGCTGAATCGGGACGACCTTGCGGCAGCGAGTTTTGCCAGTCAATCGTTCTACGCTGTGCACGATAGGCTGGCGCGGCCAATTGTGGCGATTGCGGGGCGGCGCGAACTGAGCGAGCGTCAGTTGTCGCCCAATGGCGACGGCCGATTCGATCTTGCCGCGTACGAGACCGGAGCCGATGCCGCCAAGCGTGGCTGGTTTATCGATTTCTGGCAGTCGGAGCTGACGGGTGAACGCAGCATCGGCGCGGCGCAGGTGATCGATGGCGCGCTGCTGTTCAATACCTTACTACCCGGTACGACGTCGTGCAGTGCGGCACGCAGTCGCAGCTATGCACTCAACGTCCTGACAGGGCTGCCGGCGCGCAGCGCGCTGGCGACGCTACCTGCCGCCGCCATGGTG
>JAIELO010000206.1 GCA_019752915.1 Burkholderiaceae bacterium | reverse complement strand
TTCGGCCTGCAGCAGATCGGAACGGGCCGCCACACCGGCCTCGAAACGGTTGCGGGTAATCTGCAGCACGCGCGCATAGCCTTCTGCGGTCGCATCGAGCAGTGCCTTCTGCGCATCGGTCTGGCGCAGAGAAAAGTAGTTGGTGGCCAGTTCGCCCTGTGCCGACAGCCGCGCGGCCGCCAGATCGGCTGCACTGGCCTGCAGCCCTGCCTGCGCATTGTCGACGCCGGAGCCCAGCTTGTCCCAGATGTCCGGCGCCCAGTTGGCACCAACGCTGACGCGGTACTGATCGCTGGTAGCAGTGCGGTCACCACCACCGGAGCGGGTAGCACTGCCATTCAGATCGAGCGTCGGAAGCAGGCCAGCGCGCTGCTGCTTGACTAGCGCCCGCGCCTGCGCGTAGTTGGCCACCGCTGCGGCCACGTTCTGATTCGAGATGTCGATACTGGCAGCCAGTTGATCGAGTAATGGATCGCCAAACAACTGCCACCACGGCCCGCGTTCCAGCGTGTCGGCTGGTACGGCAACGATCCAGCCGGCAGCGGCCTTCTCTGCCTCGCTGGCAGTCTCCTTGTAGGCGGCCGGCTGCGGCGTCACTGGCTGCTGATAGACCGGTGCCACAGCGCAGCCGCTCGCCAGCAGACTGGCCATGGTGGCCAGCGTCAATGCAGTAAAACGGAAAGTAGGAATCAATAGCTTCATGGTGTGCCCGGCGCTTCGTCGTGCAAGCGACTTAAATGTTGTTCGGAAGGGCTGCGGCGACGCAGCTTGTCCATCAGGAGATAGACCACCGGAGTGGTCAGCATAGTCAGAATCTGGCTGGCGATCAGACCGCCGATAATTGCCACACCCAGCGGCTGGCGCAATTCGGAGCCTTCGCCGAAGCCGATCGCCAGCGGCAAGGCACCCAGTGCAGCGGCCAACGTCGTCATCAGAATCGGCCGGAAGCGCAGCAGGCAGGCTTCGCGCACTGCCTGGCGGGGCGTCAGTCCGCGTGAGCGTTCCGCTTCCAGTGCAAAGTCGATAATCAGGATAGCGTTCTTCTTGACGATGCCGATCAGCAGGAACACGCCGATCAGCGCGATGGTCGAGAACTCCATTTTGAAAATCAGCAGCGCCAGCACCGCCCCCACGCCGGCCGACGGCAAGGTGGTCAGCACCGTTACAGGGTGCACCAGACTTTCGTACAGAATGCCCAGCACGATATAGATCACCACGATAGCCGCCAGAATCAGCAGTGGCAGCGACTTATTGCTATCCTGCGCCGCCTTGGCCGAACCCTGGAAACTGCCGCGTACATTGTTCGGCATGCCGATTTCCGCTTCGGCATCCTTGATCTGCGCCGCCGCATCGGACAGGCTTTTGCCGGCCTGCAGATTAAAGGCAATGGTGGTCGCCAGTTCGCCATCCTGATGATTGATCGAGGTCGCCGTGGCCCGTTCGGCAAACGTCGCGATGGCCGACAGTGACACCATCGCTGTGGCTTTGGTGCTCAGCGCCGAACCGGACGAGGCATCCTTGACAGCGGGCGCCGCCACATTGGCCGGTGTCGCGCTGGCAGTGGTCGTGGTCATGGTGGTGGTCACACCAGCGGCGCTGCTGCTGACCGTTTGCGCCAGCGGCGCGCCATTCGGGTTGCTGGCACTGGGTGCCGGCAATCCCTTGGAAGGCACATACACATCCTTGAGCGCTTCCGGACTCTTGGCAAATTCGCGCGGCACTTCCATGATGACGTGATACTGATTCAGTTCACCGTAAATGGTGGCGACCTGACGCTGGCCAAAGCTGTTGTACAGGGCATTGTCGATGTCTTTTGCCGACAGACCGAGTCGTGACGCACTGGCCTTGTCCACGGTGACGTACGTCTCGACACCGTTTTCCGCCTGATCGGTATCGACATCGGTCAGCGCTGGCTGGGTTTTCATCGCCTCGGCCAGACGGCTGGCCCATTTTTTCAGATCGGCCTGGTTATCGCTTTTCAGTGTGTACTGGAAGTTGGCGTTGGCCTGCCGTCCCCCGGCACGCAAATCCTGCACGGGACTGAGGAACAGGGCGACACCGGTAACCTTGGCCAGTTTCGGGCGTAGCCGCGCAATCACCGCCTGCCCCGCCACACTGCGCTGGCTGGCCGGTTTCAGATTGATGAACATGAATCCACCACCGGCACGCCGGCCACCGGTGAAGCCCACTACCGTGGCCACGTCCGGATCATCCTTGATGATATTGACCAGCTGTTTCAGCTTGCCTTGCATAGCCTGGAAGGAAATACTCTGGTCGGCGCGGATGCCGCCACTAATCTGCCCGGTATCCTGCTGCGGAAAGCCGCCTTTGGGGATCGCCGCGAACAGGTAGACATTCAGCCCGATCACAAATATCAGACTGAGCATCACCAGCCAGACACTCGACAAGGCCCAGTCCAGACTATGCTCGTAGCCTTTCAGGATAAAGCTGAAGGCGCGCTCGAACCAGCGTGCTACCGCGCCCGCTGGTGCTGTCTCGGCATGGCCCGATTTGAGTAGCCATGCACACATCATGGGCGTGGTGGTGAGCGACACCACCAGCGAAATCATCACCGCCGCCGACAGCGTGATCGCGAACTCCTTGAACAGCGCGCCGAACTGCCCGCCCATAAACAGCAGCGGAATGAACACGGCGATCAACGAGAGGCTGATCGAGAGCACGGTAAAGCCCACTTCGCGCGCACCCAGCAGCGCCGCCTCGAAGCGATCCATACCCGCTTCAATGTGGCGGGTGGTATTTTCCAGCACCACGATGGCGTCATCCACCACGAAGCCGGTGGCTACCGTGAGCGCCATCAAGGACAGATTATTCAGGCTAAAGCCAAGCAGGTACATCGCCCCGAATGTCCCCAGCAGCGACACCACCGTGGCCACTGCCGGCACGATGGTGGCGCGCAGGCTGCGCAGGAACACGCTCACCACGAACACCACCAGCAACACGGAAATCACCAGCGTAATCTCGATTTCATGCAGCGACGAGCGGATCGAATTGGTGCTGTCGGAGGCCACGTCGATCTTGACGTCGGCCGGTAACTGGGCCTGCAGCAGCGGCAATTGCGCGCGCACGCTGTTGACCGTCTCGATTACGTTGGCACCGGCCTGCGAGCGCAGAATCACGATAATCGCCGGCTCGCCATTAAACAGCCCCAGATTGTTCTGGTCTTCCACGCCGTCCACTACCTGCGCCACATCCTGCAGGCGGATCGCCGTATCCGCGCGCCAGCCCACCACCAGCTGGCGGTAGTCGGCGGCGCTACGGCCACCACTGGCATGCGCCGATTCGGTATAAATCTGCAAACGCTGGCCATGCCCCTGCAAGGCGCCACGCGGGCGGTTGGCATTGGTCGCCTGGATCGCTGCGCGCACGTCTTCCATCGACAGACCGTAACGGTTCAGCGCATACGGATTGAGTTCCACCCGCACCGCCGGCAGCGAACTGCCGCCCAGCTCCACATCGCCCACGCCGGTCACTTGCGACAGTCGTTGCAACACCGTGTTGGACACCGCATCGAAAATCTGCCCCGGCGTCTTGCTCTTCGAGGTCAGCGCCAGAATCATCACCGGACTGCCGGAGGTATTGGCCTTGCGGTAGGTTGGATTGCTGCGCAGGGTGGCGGGCAGATCGACACGGCTGGCGTTGATCGCCGCCTGCACTTCGCGCGCCACCGAATCGACGTTGCGGTTCAGGTCA
>JAIELO010000004.1 GCA_019752915.1 Burkholderiaceae bacterium | reverse complement strand
GTGATTATTATGAATTCGTAGCGGAGTCGCGCAGATGAGCGATGTATTGAACGGTATCAAAGGCAACATCCTCACAACGGCTGGCTGGGTGCATGGCGAGATCGCCTTTGCAGAACGCATCAGCGCCATCCACGGTGACCGCGGCGCGCCCGCCGACAATCACGACGACTACATCCTGCCCGGCTTTATCGACCTGCACGTGCACGGCGGTGGCGGCAAAGATGTCATGGAAGGCGGCGACGCAATACACACCATCGCCTCGGTGCATGCCCGCCATGGCACCACCAGCCTGCTGGCCACCACCATGACGGCACCGCCGGAAGATATCGAGCAGGCTTTGCGCGGCATTCAGCGCGCCGTGCAGCAGCGCGGCAAAGGTGAAGCGCGCGTGCTCGGCGTACATCTGGAAGGCCCGTTCATCAACTCCGGCAAGCTCGGTG
The DNA here is from genome assembly GCA_019752915.1 of Burkholderiaceae bacterium. Lineage (GTDB taxonomy): Bacteria > Pseudomonadota > Gammaproteobacteria > Burkholderiales > Burkholderiaceae_D > Rugamonas. Next base: position 3,272 of record JAIELO010000004.1, on the reverse strand, counting down.
CGCAACCACCGTTTGCGCGCTCGGCCAAACTGGCCGATGTGGAACAACTGGAAGCGCTGGCACCGTTAAAACTGATCACCGTGGCGCCGGAACTGGAAGGCCATCTGCAACTGGTGCGCGAACTGTCCGCCGCCGGCATGCGGGTACAGATCGGCCACACGCTGGGCACCTATGAAGACGGCGTGGCCGCGCTGCAGCACGGCGCGCAGGGCTTCACCCATCTGTTCAATGCCATGACCGGTCTGCATCACCGCGAACCGGGCATGGTCGGCGCAGCGCTGGCGCACGCCCACTTTGCCGAAGTGATTCCCGATTTACTGCACGTGCATCCGGGTGCCATCCGCACCGCGCTGCGCTGCATTCCGCAACTGTATTGCGTCACCGATTCCACCTCCGCCACCGGCATGCCGGACGGCGAATATATGCTGGGCCGCCACACCGTCATGAAATGCATGGGCGGGGTCAGGCTGGCCGACGGCACGCTGGCAGGCAGCACTCTCACTATGGACCAGGCGCTACGCAACCTGGTCGGACTCGGCCTCGAACTGGCAGATGCCTCGGCACGGGTCTCAACCAACGCGGCCGATTATCTCGGCCTGCAAGAGCGGGGCCGTCTGGCTCCCGGCGCCTACGCCGACCTGGTGGTGCTCGACCGTGACCTGAACCTCAAAGCTGTCTATATCGAAGGAGAATTGTTGTGACCTCAATGATGTTGAAAGAAGCCCTGTCCGCCGCTGATTGCGTCGCCCTGCAACTGGCGAGCGATGGTGAAGCCTACGCAGAGCTGGGCCGTAAATTGAGGAGCACGCCCTTCTCGACCGCACTGACCATCGCCCGCGGTAGCTCGGACCACGCCTGCGCCTACGCCGCCTACCTGATCATGGCGCGTCTGGGCCGTGTGGTTGCCTCGCTGCCGATGTCGCTGGTCACGCTCAACAAATCGCCGCTGATTACCCGCGATACGCTGGCCATCTCGATCTCGCAATCGGGCCAGAGCCCGGACGTGGTCGAACCGATCCGCTACTTCCGCGACGGTGGCGCCACCACCATTGCACTGGTCAACGACATCGAATCGCCGCTGGCCCACGCCGCCGAATTCGCGATTCCACTGCGCGCTGGTAAAGAGCAGAGTGTCGCCGCTACCAAGAGCTTCATCACCAGCATGGTGGCCGGTGCCCGTCTGGTCGCTGCATGGCAGAACGATCCGGAACTGCTGGCCGGTCTGGAAGCGCTGCCGGACTCGCTGCGCGCCGCCACCAAGGAAGACTGGAGCTCGGCCATCGAAGTGCTGGCACCGGCACGCAACATCATGGTGGTCGGGCGCGGTATCAGCTTCCCGGTCGCACTGGAAGCGTCGCTGAAATTCAAGGAAACCTCGGCACTGCAGGCAGAAGCCTTCAGCGGCGCGGAAATCAAACACGGCCCGATGGCGCTGATCGAAGACGGCTACCCGCTGGTGATCTTCGCCACCCGTGGCCCGACGCAGGCTGGCCTGCTGCAACTGGCGACGGAAATGCGCGGCCGTGGTGCGCGCGTCCTGCTGGCCGCTCCTGCCGATGTCGCCGAACGCGATCTGACCCTGCCAGTAGCGGCCACGCCGGATCTCGATCCGATCGTCGCGATTCAGGCGTTCTACGTGATGGCAGCGCAATTGTCGGCAGCACGCGGCATGGATCCGGATGCACCGCGCCATCTGAGCAAAGTCACCAAGACCAACTAAGCTGCGCCACCATCAATGACACTCCGCCTTTTACGCACGGCATTGATGGTGCATGCTCTCAGTTGTCTGACCGGCGTTGCCAGCGCCAGCACCGACCTCGGTGCTGGCTTGAGTGCTGGCTTGAGGTCCGGCCCCGGCCTGACCGCGCCGCAAAAAATCGAATTCTGGACCTTCAGCATGAAGCCCAAATTCACCCCCTACTTCGAACAGCTGGTCAAGCGCTACGAGCGCGACAATCCCACCGTCAAAGTGGAGTGGATCGACTTCCCTTGGGATATCATCCAGACCAAACTGGTAACCCGCATCGTCGCCGGCACGCCGCCGGCACTGGTCAATCTGAACGTACCGTGGGCGGACGAATTCGCCCGCGATGGTTTGCTCACACCCGTCGACGCGCTGCTCGGCGAGGCGCGCGCACGCTACCTGCCCGGCACCTTGCAGGACCTGACGTTTGGCGGCAAGACCTATGGCTTCCCGATGTACAGCAACGTCGCTGTCATCACCTATAACACCCAGATCTTCAAACAAGCCGGCCTAACCCACGCGCCGCGCGACCTCGATGAGCAGTTGTTATTTGCGCGCCAGATCGCCGCGCGCACCGGCAAGGCTGGCCTGTGTCCTGCCCTGTCCAAAATCGACGGCCTGATGATGCAGCAAGGACTGGACATCCTGCGCGATGGCAAAGCCGTGTTCAATTCTCCGGCCCATGTCGCGCTGATCCGCAAGCTGGCCGACACCTACCGTGCCGGCGGTCTGCTGAAAGACGCCCTGTTCGCCGAAGATAACTTCCCGGCCGCGATCGACGCCTACAAGGGCGGCCGGCTCGGCATGCTGCTGGCGCCGCCCACCGCAGTGCGCCGCATCGAAACCGACGCCAAAGATATTTACGCCATCACCGATGTGGCGCCCGCGCCACTGGGTCCCACCGGCATCGCCGATGGCGGTTGGCTGGTGCATTTCGCGGTCCCCAAAAATGTCAGTCCCGCGCTGCTGCCGGCAATCGGAAAATTCGCCCGCTACCTGACCAACGACGCTAACCAGTTAGCCTTTGCCCGCCAGGCCAGCGTGTATCCGGCCATGCGTCAGGCCGCCAACGATCCCTTCTTCACCAGCGTTCCGGCGGGTGCCGGTGCGGCGGAAAAAGCGGTCGCTGCCGGTGCTGTCTCGATGCCCTATTCGCACACCCTGTACGTAGCCGGCATTACCGACTACGACGAACTGCGCCGCTATCTGGTGAAAGCCGTGGAAGCGGGCGTCACCGGCAAACAGGATATCCAGCAGGCGCTCGATCAGGCGGTCGTGCTATGGAACCGCAAGCTGGCCAGTCAGCGGAGCCACTGAGATGCGCAACCTGACTGCATGGCTGTTTCTGGCTCCGGCACTGGCACTGCTGGCGGTGTTCTCGTTCTGGCCGGTGGCCTTCGGCTCGCTGCTGGCTTTCACCGACTATAGTCTGATCCGCGACACACACTGGGTCGGACTGGATAACTTCCGCTACATCTTCAACAACGAGATGTTCGTGACCGGCCTGAAAAATTCCCTGATTTTCCTG
>JAIELO010000035.1 GCA_019752915.1 Burkholderiaceae bacterium | reverse complement strand
GTCGTGCAGTACGCCCAGACCCGCGACGATGGTTCGACCTATTCCAGCACCGCAGCCTCCGGCTACTCCAAGATCAACACCAAGCAGAGCACCCTGAGCTGGCAAAACGACATCAGCTTCGGTAGCGATGTGCTGCAATTGCTGTACGAGCGCCGCAAAGAGGAAGTGGTGACCAACGGCTATGTTCTGACCGAACCGCAGCGCGTCACCAACGCCATCGCCAGTTCGTATAGCGCGCGCCGTGGCGATCATCTGTTCAATGCCAGCATCCGTCGCGACCGCTCCGTCTACGGCAGCAAGAACACCGGCGCACTCGGTTATGGCCACTACCTGAACGCTGACCTGCGCGCCAGCGCCAGCTATGGCACCAGCTTCCGCGCACCGACCTATAACGAGCTGTATTACCCGTCCTATGGCAACCCGGCCAACAAGCCGGAACCGGGGAAGAATGCCGAAATCGGTCTGCACTATGCGCACGGCACCACCACCGTGAATGCCAACTACTACCGCAACCGCATCACCGATCTGCTGGTGAATACCACGCCCTGCCCGTACGGAACGGCAGCGTATAAATTCGGCTGCGCCTATAACGTCAATCACGCACTGCTGGCCGGGCTAAGTCTATCGGCCAGCCAGCAACTGGGCGCTTTCACGTTTTCGGCAAGTGGTGACTGGCAGGACCCGAAAGATGAGACCAGCGGCAAACGTCTGGCGCGCCGTAGCCGGCAGCATGGCAATCTGACTGCCGACTACAGCGCCGCAGGCTGGAAAGCCGGCGTTGAAGTCGTACTGTCCGGCGATCGATTCGACGACGCCGCCAATAAATCCCGTCTGGCCGGTTATGGTCTGGTGAATCTGTACGCGACCTATCAACTGAATCGCGACTGGTCGACGCTGGTACGCTGGAATAACGTCGGCGACAAGCAGTACGATCTGGCACGGAATTACAGCACCCCGATGGGCAAAGTATTTGCCGGGATCCGTTACGGCTATCAGTAAGCAGTCCTGGTGTAATCTGCTGGCAGCATCCGGCGGATTACCCAACTATGAGAAAGCAGTCTATGCATCCGAGTTCACGCAATTTACGCCAGCGCGCCGCCATCACACTGACGGCGCTCGTGCTATTCGCAATGGTCAGCCTGATTTTCTCCGGCATGACTGGTTCCGTGCATATTCCGCTGACCGATCTATTCGGCGCACTCAACGAACTGCTGCACGGTCAGGCACAGACACTGGCGGCGACCCTGCTCGATCTGCGCCTGAGCCGCGCACTGACCGCCTTCGTCACCGGCGCTGCACTGTCACTGGCTGGCGTAATGATGCAGGCTTTGCTGCGCAATCCGCTGGCCGACCCGTATGTACTGGGCATCTCGGCCGGCGCATCAGTCGGTGCGCTGGCAGCGCTGCTGTTTGCCTGCGCCGTCTGGGTGGTCGATAGTGCCGCCTTTGCCGGCGCCGTCACTGTCTCGATGATGCTGTATCTGCTGGCACGGCGTGATCTGCGCGGCGGCACCGCTGCCGAAGGCGGTACCTCGCTGCTACTGCTCACCGGCGTGATCCTGTCCTCGGCCTGTATGGCGATGGTCACCCTGATGCTGTCGATTGCGCCGGAAAGCCGCCTACGCAGCATGGTGTTCTGGATGATCGGCGATCTGGCCGGTGCACCGATGCGCGCCCTGCCATGGATCGTGCTGGCCGGCGCGCTCCTGTTTGCACTGCGCAGCGCCCGCTCCATGAACGTGATGGCACTGCATGCGGAAGCCGCGGCCACCCTCGGCATCCGCGTCGGCGCACTGCGCAAAGGTCTGTTCTTTGTCTCGGGCCTGCTCACCGCCAGTGCCGTCACCAGCGCTGGCAGTATCGGCTTCGTGGGCCTGATCGTGCCGCATGCCTGTCGCTTTGCGGTCGGCCCCGATCACCGTCTGCTGATTCCTGCGGCCACGCTGGCCGGGGGCACGTTCCTGCTGCTGGCCGATACGCTGGCGCGCACCATCATCGCACCACAGCAGCTGCCGGTCGGTGTGGTGACGGCGCTGATCGGTGCACCGGTCTTCCTCTACCAGCTTCACCGCCTGCGGAAATAATATGCTCAGTACCCATAATCTTTCACTGAAAGCCGGCCAGCGCCAGCTGGTCAGGGCGCTCGACTGGCAAGTTGGCGACGGCGAATGCTGGAGCGTCATCGGCCGCAACGGCGCTGGCAAGAGCACCTTGCTCAAAACACTGGCCGGCCTGCGTTCCCCGGATGGTGGACAGGTTGCCATCGGAGGGCGCCCGCTAGCGCAATGGCCATTGGCCGAACTGGCGCGCCAGCGTGCCTTTCTGGCACAAAGCCGCAGCGACGCCTTTGCCTACAGCGTGATGGAAACCGTGCTGTCGGCACGCCATCCCTATCACGACAACCGCTACTGGGAAGGCAGCGACGATCACACCATCGCCATGCAGGCGCTGGCGGCCATGGAAGTCGACGATCTGGCAGCACGCGACGTGCGCACCCTGTCAGGCGGCGAACGTCAGCGGGTCGCGATTGCCGCCATGCTGGCGCAGGACACCCCGCTGCTGTTACTGGACGAACCGGCCAATGCGCTCGATCTGGCGCATCAGGTCAGCGTCATGGGTCTGCTGGCACGCCTATGCCGCCAGCAGGGCAAAACCGTGGTCATGGTCGGACATGACCTGACACTGGCGCACAGCGTCTCCAGCCACGCCCTGTTGCTGATGGGTGATGGCAGCTGGCTCGCCGGCAGCAAGGAAGAAGTCATGCGCGCCGACCTGCTCGGCGCCTACCTTGGTCACCCCATCGACGTCATTCAACATGGCACCCGTAGCATCTTCATCCCTATCGAGACACCAGCATGAGCGAACACAATCAAGACGACATCAACGCACTCAATGAACGCCACCGGGTGCGCATGGAGCGAAAAAAAGCCATCATCGACGCAAAAATTGCCGCCGCCGACAAACAGATCGGCATCATCATCGTCAACACCGGTAACGGCAAAGGAAAAAGCTCCAGTGGCTTCGGGATGGTGATCCGCGCCATGGGACACGGCATGAAAGTCGGCGTGGTGCAGTTCATCAAAGGTGCCATGCAAACTGGCGAAGAACTGTTCCTGCGCCGCTTCCCGGAAGAAGTCAGCTTCCACTCGATGGGAGAAGGCTATACCTGGGAAACCCAGAACCGCGAACGCGACATCGAAAAAGCCCAGCTGGCGTGGGAACAGGCCAAACGTTTTCTGACTGATCCCGAAATCGGTCTGGTGCTGTTCGATGAACTCAATATCGCCCTGAAATATCACTATCTGGACGTGGACACCGTGATCAGCGATCTGCTGGCCCGCCCTACCATGCAGCACGTGGTCATTACTGGCCGCGGCGCACCGCCGGAACTGATTGCGATCGCCGATACCGTCACCGACATGGAGGTTGTCAAACATGCCTTCAAAGCAGGCATCGGCGCACAGGCAGGCACGGAATGGTAAGCCCGCAGCAGATCGCAGCGCGTGCGGTACTGGTTTCTGCCGTCGCCTCCGGGCAGGGCAAGACCAGCGTCACGGCAGCGCTGGCGCGCAAGCTAGTCAAACAAGGTAAGCGGGTGCGCGTCTTCAAATGTGGGCCGGACTTTATTGACCCGATGATTCTGGAACGCGCCAGCGGTGCGCCGGTGCGTTCGCTCGATCTGTGGATGGTAGGCGCGGATCTGTGTCGCAGCCAGCTGGCGCAGGCG
>JAIELO010000149.1 GCA_019752915.1 Burkholderiaceae bacterium | reverse complement strand
GCGCTCCATCGCCAACTGCAAGTCTTCGGCCAGCGCGTTGAACATGGCACGGGTAATTTTCAAGTCCTGGTGCACGCTGACCATGTCGCGCACCGTGCCCACGCCATCCATGGTTTTGTCACGGTATTTGCCGGTGTAGCGGCACGGGCCGCCACTGAGCTCGCAGAACTGTTCCTGCAGGCGCAGATTGAGCTGCTCCAGATCGAAGTCGGCAAAATTTTCCTTGATGCGCGCATCGGCCAGCACCAGCGGCAAAAACGTCTCGACCACCTTGCGGATGCCATCCTTGCCGCCCAGCTCGCGATACAGGCCGTCGTCGGCGCGAATCGGCTCAGGCTGGGCCAGCGCCAGCGACGCAACCAGCATCAGGCTCAGGCCACTGTAACGGGTCAGAGTGCTCATGAATGATTCCTCGTCTCGATTAGGCTGGATACAGCAGCATTTGCGTGCAACGGAACAGCGCGATGGTTTTGCCCGTGCTCTGATTGACCACTGTGGCGTCCCACACTTGCGTGGTGCGCCCCAGATGGACGACCTTGGCTGTGGCCACCACCACGCCTTCGCGTGCCGTCCCCAGATGGTTGGATTTGAGTTCGATGGTGGTAAAGCTGTGCGCTGGCGCGGGCAGGTGAGCCACGCAGGCATAGCCGCAGGCGGTATCGGCCAGTGTCACCACACTGCCCGCATGCAGATAACCATTGGGTGCCAGATGCTGCGCGGTGACGGTAAATTCGGCCACCACCGAGCCCTCGCTCACGTCCGTAATGACGATGCCCAGATGTTCGGTCAGGGTAGCTTTACCAAACTCGTTGAAATATTCCGGCGTAAATTTTTGGGTGTCCATCACTGCACTTCATCCTCATCGGGCGGCGCCCATTAAGCAGGATGATAGCAAGTTGTGGGGTTGGTGTTGCGGGCAAGACAAAAAAACCCTGCCGCCGGCACCACTAGAGCGGCGACGCGATATAGCCCAGTCCTTCCGCTTTGACGATGGTGGTGGCAGAAGGCAAGGGCAGCAGCAGTCTCACCCAGGGAAAGACGGTGGTCAGCGTCACTGGCTGACAGCCGTTGGCATCGGCGGTCGCACACAGGCGAACGCGCACAAACTGCACGCAGTTGTCGCTATACGGATCGTTCATACAGACGATCCGGTTGGCAGCCGGCGAGGCTGGCATGGACGCTATCGGTTGCAGGCTCAAGCTACCGTCAGCGGCCTTGGCAATCGACAGATAGTCGATCCACACATGGGTATCATTGACGGGTGCGGCGAACGCCAGTGTGCCGGGGCTATCCCGGAACAGCGCGTTCTGACGGATCTGCTGCATGGCCGCCGCATCGCTGAAGTCGGCTTTCGCTGCGGCCGCAGCAGCGCGCCGGCTGACCTCCTGCAAGGTGTTCAGCACATACATGGTTTGTGCCACCGCCAGTATGCCGAACAGCACCAGCAGAAACACCCCGAGCACCAGCGCAAACTCGACGGCAATGGTGCCGCGGCTGCCGTGTTGCCCCTCAGGTAGCGACCTTGGCATTTACTGCCCCAGATACGGCATCGACACTTCGACCCACAGCGGCATCCCGCCAGCGCCGAGAAAGGGCCCACTGAAGGGGGCAAAAAGCTCATCGGTAACCTGCATCTGGATCACCACCCGCACTTTGGTAGGAATAAATATCCCGACGCAGGGCTGTGGCGTGCAATCGATCCACACGTCAGCCCCGCTCGGGCCCGGATGCAGTCCGGCCATCTCCTGCTGACCAATCATCTGGGCAATCCGGGCAACAGGCGTCAGGCCGCCAGCCCCACTGGGCGTCTTCATTTCTCTCTGGGAAACCGTGGCCAGATAGCGGACGGCATCATGGGCCGCTTTCTGCGCCGTTGTGTAATAGCTCAAATAGCGACCGAAAAACAGGATGGCTGCGAGGAACAGCAACAGCAGGGGCAGCACCAGCACCATTTCCAGCGCGGCGATACCGCGTTGCGGAGCCGCTCCGGCTAGCGCCCTCATTGCTGCAACTCCAGCATCGCCGACAAGCTCTGTTCCGCCGCAATGCCGGCGAACTCGGCATACAGATGCGTGCTGTCCGCTGGCACGGTCATAAAAAATTTTCCGATCGCCAGTACCGTCGCCGTCGTCACCACGCCGCTTGGCACCGGGCAGCTCAGCAAAGGCACGTTCAGCACCCGGCGCCCACGGAGAGCGAGCAGGCCGGCGGGCGGGGCAGCGAAAAAGGCGCCACTGCTAGCCAGATACGGGGTTGCCGTAGCACCGGCCGGATAAGTCGCCGTCTTCAGGCTGGGCGAGCCGCTGCCGGTATTGGCCGGATAAAACAGCGTCCAGTTTGCCTGCGTGGCGGGAAACGGCGTGTAGCCATTAGCTGGCTCGGGGATGCCGGCAGTGTAGGCGGCATAGGGCACGGCGCGGGCGTAGCTCCACAACGGGCCATATTTGTCCGGCCCGGTATTGGCCGGCAGCGGTGACTGGTCGGCATAGGTCCATAACTTCTGTGCGCTGCCGCTCGGGGTAGCTGGATAGGCGCTGGCCGCTTGTGTGCTCAGGGGTGGCGTCGTGCTATGCATCCAGCTGCTGGCGGTGTTGAAAAAGCTGCTGACGCTATAGGCTTTAACGTTGGCATCGGGCGGTGCGGTGATGGGGTTGCACGGCGCAGCATACTGGCCAAAACGCGCATTCAGCTGGGTGTATAGCGCGGCCAGCGGAAACGGTCCCTGCACCGTCAAGGGGCCGCCACTGACGCGCGCCATCGCGAGGGTTCCGGTACATACCGAGGGCTTGATGTTGTCCAAAGAAAAATCGGCCGCGGCCCCGGTTCTGCCCGGTGCTGCCAGCGGATCGATCAGATAATGCACGCCGACGCCATCCGTATCTTCCGGGTCGAGCTTCATCAGGTCATAGCTAATGCCACGCCGGAAACCGTACTGCACCAGCTCGCTACCGCGGGCCGCAGCGGGCTGCGCTGACATGGCGCAGATCGCCAGCGGCAGCACATTGATGGCAGACGGTCCCGCCACGGCGACGGCACCCACGGTGACCAATGCGAACGTGGCCGAGAGCGCACGCATGAAGATGGTCGGCACCTGCGTCAGCTGCGCTTCCAGCTGGCGCGGATCGACCTTGACGTAGGCCACCCCTTGCGGCGCACTGCTGGCCGTCGCGCTATCCAGCCAGGGACCATGAGCGGTTTGTGCAAAGCTCAGCGCGGCCTCGTTCCAGCCTGCCCGGGCTTTTCCGTACTGATAGTGCAGCCCATCCGTCGTGTTGCTCAGCCGTTCACTCGCGGCGGCCAGCGCCGCAGCCACCCCGGCCGGACTACCGTTGAGCTCTTTGGCCGCCGCCATTGCCAGCGCATCGGCGATGGTCTGCACTTCCGCGCGACGGTTAAATAACTGACCGGTTTCGAGTGCCAGACCCGCGAAACCGATCAGCGCCAGCAGGACGGCAGCAAACAGCACCACAACGGCGCCGTGCTGTGCAGTACGATGCCGAGTGGCCGGATAGAGCCGTGTCCCGGGCATGGTTGCCTCCCTTAGCGGTACGCGCCGACAAGTGTCGCCGTCAGGAAAGATTCTATGGGAGCATGGACGGCAGCCTTTGCGTTAACGCAAAATGCCGCGCGGCTGGCGCCACGCCGTGCTTGACCCTGACCCGACGTCAGGCTGCATGCTCACATCACACGAGAAGAAAGGACCATCCCGATGCGCTTGAAAATTGGCGAATTG
>JAIELO010000296.1 GCA_019752915.1 Burkholderiaceae bacterium | reverse complement strand
GCCTTGCTGCACGGCGTCGAACCAGCCCTCGAGCTGGCTGCGGCGTAGCGTGCCCGATACCAGCGTCTGCTGCAGCGAAGCGGCCTGCGCCGTGACAGCACTGGCCGCCACTCGCGCATTGCCCAGCGGCGTATTCAATTCGTGCGCCATGCCCACCACCAGCCGGGACAGACCGAGCTGCTTTTCCTGCTGCATCAGCGAATGCATGGCCTGCTCCAGCGCGGCGGTGCGTTCGCGCACCTCCTGTTCCAGCCGGTCATGCGCGGCCTGCAACGCCGCTTCGGCCGCCTGACGGGTGGCCACTTCCTGTTGCAATTCCTGATTGCGCTGCACCAGCGAATTTTCCAGCACCGTACCATGCTGGGCCAGCAGCGCATTCTGGTACAGCAGTTGTGGCCGTTCCATCACGGCACTCAGGGTTTCGCCCAGCGAGGTCGCCAGCTCGCGCTTGTGATGCCGTTCCAGCGCCACCTGATCCATGGTCGCCTGCAGTGCCTGTTCCAGATAACCCCAGCGCCGGCCATAGCGGCGGATCGCATACAGACAGATTTCGCGCAGCCGGCCGGGTTGCTGCGACTCGCTGGCCAGAGTCGCATCATAGGCCAGCAAAGCTTGCCAGGCGGACTGGCGTTCGCCTTCCGCGCACTGGATCATCAGTTCGCACAGGTGCAGCCACGGCTCCCAGTAACCAGCGTTGCCGAACTTATCGTGCACCTGCTGTATATAGTTGCGGCAGTCAGCGCTCTGCTCGCGGGTGGCCGACACCACGGCCAGATTCAGCAGCGCGACGCACTCCTGCGATGCCAGCCCGTGCTTGCGGGTGCTGTGCAGCACCTGCACCCGGCGCGACAGGCAATCCCCCCAGTGCTGGTCAGCTTTTACTGGATCGTTTTCCTCCAGCGCCAGATAGTAGGACGCCGAGGCCGAGTAATCGATCAGGGTGGTGTAGATGGCCGGGCTGAGCACTTCGCTCTGGGCCAGCATGGCGGCGCAGAACTGGCGCAATTCCTCATACATTTCTGCGCTCAGCATCACCCGGCAACGTGCCGCGCGCATCTGCAGCACCAGCACCGGCAGCGCGCAGCGCTCGTACAGTTCGGCCGCACGCGCCAGACTTTCCAGCGCCGCATGGTGCAGCCGCATGCGCATCTGTACCCAGTGCAGGGCACGGAAGGCAGCCGCCTGGGCCAGCGGATGCTGTTCGGTCTGAGCCTGCAACTGCAGCGCCTTGGCCGGCATCAGCAAGGCCTCCGCGACGTTCTCGATGCTGGCGGCGCGGTCGAGCATCTGGAACGCTTCGAGTTCCAGTTTTTGCGAAGCAGTCAGTTTTTCCTGCTGCAATTGCGCCAGTACCGGCCGTAGATGCAGCAGATCGTGGCCATACAGGCACTCGCGCAATTGACGCAACCGTAGCTCCGCACCTGCGACGGCCGCAGCAGTCACCTGTGGTGGACGTGTTTCAGAAGCTGACATGTTGCGGATCCCGTCGCGCACTTGCGCGTGCGTCCAGTATCCCATGAAGTCGCTAGCAACCAAACAGTCAGTGCACCGTAGCGGTCGCAGGTGTTGCTATTTGGCAGCCAAAATATCAAATCGGCAAAATGTCTTTCAAGACAATGGCTTACGGGGATTCCAGCGGCGCTCGATGGTCGCACGCACGCCGTTCGCGACGATCTGTGCATAGCCGCGGTTAAACAGCTGACGCGCCGTTTCTCCCTGCGGATGACGGCTACTGAAACCGATATACGAGCCCTGCGGCGTGACCTGGAAAGCAAACACGATCTGCTCGACGCCGGCCTGCGCCAGCAGCGTCGCATCGCTCTTAAAGTCATCCATCATGCTCACCACCAGATCGATATGACCGACCGCCAGTTTTTTCAGATTGGTCGCTTCCGAACGGGCCGGCAGCAAATGGATGCCGCGTTCCTTGAGCCGCATAATTTCAGCCGGATATTCGTAACCGTTGACGATGCCCAGCCGCAGTCCCGGCTTGAGCTGCTCCAGCGAGCGGGCGGCCACGGCACGACTGCTATGGTAGAAAAAGCGTGGATAGGCATAGAACAGCGGCTGGTCGGCAAGCTGAACCTTGCCTTCCAGTTCCGGCGCATCGGACATGCTCAGGCAGGCGGCCACGGCACCGGCCAGCACGTATTGCTTGCAGCGGGCATACGGCACCACCGTCAGGGTCACGGGCGTGTCCATGGCAGCGAAGGCGGCCAGCACGATGTCATTGGCGTAGCCGCTACCGTCCGGATTGGACATCGGCGCCGCCGCATCTTCGACCATGATTTCGATGGGTGCCGCCTGTGTCAATAAGCTACTCAGGCTGAAACCGAGCAACGCCAGTATTCGACGCATCACGCACCTCCGTGAAGGATTGTAATTTAGAAAATTTTGTCCATGGTAACGTAAAAGTGTCGTGCCGGATGCGCTTCTGACGTGACTGCAACGGCAGCCGTCCAATTTTGGTAGACAAACACGCGTAAAACGTTCAGTCTCATAGCGTCTGCAGTGTGTTCGCCGCAGCTGTGCGCCGCGCCACTGCGGGTGATGCCGCCACCCAGTGAGAATCCATGCGTTTTACTACCACCGCACGTCAGCGCTTCATCCTGTTAGTCACAACCCTGTATGTGCTCGGCGCCTTGCTGTGGATCTTCCTGTCCGACCAGTTGCTGGCGGCTCTGACCGACTGGCAGAACGTGGTCTGGCTCTCCACCGCCAAAGGGGTATTCTTCGTGGCGATCACGGCCGCCCTGTTTTTCTGGGGGCTGCGCTCGGTGCCTGCCAGCGACGCGCCGGAAAATCTGAGCTTGCTCAATGCGCTGACAAACGGCCTGAGCCTGCAGCGCAGCCGCTGGCCCATGTACGTGGTGGCCAGCGCCATCACGCTCAGCACCCTGGCCCTGCATCTGGTCTGGTCCTCGCACCGCGCACCGATGCTGATTCTGTTCATGCTGCCGATCCTGCTCAGCGCGACGCTGGGCGGGCTCGGTCCCGGCCTGCTAGCGACGGCACTGGCCGCGCTGAGTACCGAGTACTTCATCATCCCGCCCGTCTTCCAGTGGCAGGTAGAAAATCCCGACACCGTGCTGCAATGGTGCTTCATGGTGGTCAACGGGATTGCCGTCAGTCTGCTCAGCGAAATGCGGCAACAGGCCAGCGCCCGCGCCGAAGCCAAACGGCAATTGCTCGACGCCGTCATTTCCGGCACGTCCGACGCCATCTTCGTCAAGGATTTACAGGGGCGCTACCTGCTGGCCAATCAGGCCACCGCGGGCTTTATGGGCCGGCCGGTGGCACAGATACTGGGGCGCGATGATTACAGCCTGTTCGAACCAGCCTCGGCACAGCAAGTGATCGAGAAAGACCGTGCCGTGATGCTCAGCGGCGCCATGCAGTCGCACGAAGAACACCTGACCATGCCGGACGGTTCGGTGCGGGATTTTTCCGTCACCAAAGGACCGATCCTCGATCAGCATGGCCAGCTCGACGGCATGTTCGGCATCTCGCGCGACATTACCGAGCTCAAGCAGGAGGCGCAGCAGAACCGCCTCAACCAGCGGCGCTTCGAAATGGCCATCGAAGCGACCAGTGACGGCCTGTGGGACTGGGATCTGCGCAGCGGAAAAATCTACCGCTCGCCCCAGTACTACGCCGTGACCGGCTATGTGGCAGCCGAAGACACCCACGACCTGGCGTTTTTCAAGCGGCTGGTGCATCCGGATGACCTACCGACAGTGCTGACCA
>JAIELO010000363.1 GCA_019752915.1 Burkholderiaceae bacterium | reverse complement strand
CGGTGGCCGTGCCCGGCGGCTGGTTCGACAGCGCGCCCGGGATGCCGCCCGGATTGGCGGCGCCGTTGTTGCCGTTGGTTTCGCTGCTCTGCTGGCTGCGGATGGCCGAGGCGGCCGGCGGCGAATTCGGTTTATAGGTTTCGGCAGCCTGTTCGATCTGCGCAAAGTCGACGTCGGCAGTGGCTTCGGCGCGCACATTGCCTTCGCCCACGATCGGGATGATGATCGATTCGACCTGACGGATCACCTGCTGCTGCATGTCTTTGACATACTTGAGCTGGGTCTCGTTCATGTTCTTGGCGTTCAGACCGGCGCTGCCATTCTTGTTCAGCTCGGAAATCAGATTACCGGTCTGGTCCACAACGGTGACGTTGGCTGGCAGCAGTTCCGGCACGCTCGAGGCCACCAGATGTACGATGGCGCCAGTCTGCTGGGCGTCGATCATGCTGTTCGGGCGCAGCGTCAGCAGCACGGAGGCGGTCGGTTTCTGCTGGTCGCGCACAAACACCGATGGTTTCGGCAGCGCCAGATGGACGCGTGCCACTTCGACCGCGGCCAGCGACTGGATCGAACGGGCCAGCTCGCCTTCCAGCGCGCGCTGGTAATTGACCTGTTCGAGGAATTGCGAGACCCCCAGCTTCTGGTTTTCCATCAGTTCGAAGCCGACGATGCCGCCTTTCGGCAAACCTTGCGCGGCCAGTTTCAGGCGCACGTCATGCACCTGTTCAACCGGCACCAGAATCGCCGTGCCATTGTCGGAGAACTTGTGCTTGATGTTGAGCTTGTCCAGTTCGGCCGTGATGGCGCCGCCGTCGCGGTCCGAATAGTTGGAGAACAGCACGCCGTAATCGGGCGCCTTATTCCACAGCCACAGGCCGACCAGCACCGCAATAATGGCCGCACCGGCGGCGGCACGCATAAAGTTGCGTCCCAGCGGGGTCTGGAAGAACGATAACTGTTCGGTACTGTCTTCTTCGCCAGTCGCGCTGTCGCTGTCGTTGTCGATGGTTTCGGCTACGGCCATGATGAGGTTTTTCCGGTACGGGTTCGTGGAAGGATGAGCGATTATGGCGGGTGTCGTGGCATTTCAATCGGGCAAATAGAGCGGCGTTTCAGTCTCTGCTCACCACTGTGGCTGGACTGCCGCGCTGTTATTCTGCTAGCACTGAAAGAGCCGTGACGTATTGTAACGCTGCGACCGGCCATGTCGTGGAATTTGTTCCGTGACAGCAACAAGATGGAGAATCCCATGCGAACTGGCGGCATCGACAGTACCCAGATACAGAACATGATTGCGCAATTGAAGGCGCATGCTACCCGGCCGAGCCTGACGCCACCGGTGATCAAGACCGAGCCGACGGCCGCGCCCAAGGTGGAGTTTTCCGACGCGCTGAAAAACGCGCTGGAAGGCGTCAACGCCAGCCAGGTCAAGGCCGAAGACATGAGCCAGAAATTTGCGCTGGGCGATGATAGCGTCAGTCTGTCGGACATGATGATTGCCACCCAGAAAGCCAGCATCAACTTCCAGGCCTCGATCCAGGTGCGCAACAAGCTGGTGTCGGCCTACCACGACATCATGAATATGCAAGTCTGAGTCTGAGTCTGAGTCTGAGTCTGCGCCGGTGCTTGCGGCCCGGTTTAGTTCAGACCGGCAATGCGGGCATTGCGCTCGCGTTCCAGGCGGGTGATGTAGCGCTGCACGGCGGCCAGACTGGCGCGCGACAGATTCACGAATTCACAGCCCAGTCGGCGGTTGCTCTTGTTGTTGAGCAGCGTCAGGTCGAGCGAATTGCGTACCTGCAAATCTGTTATGACCGGACCAATGTCCGGCAAGTCCAGACGACAATTCTGATAACTGCGTCCTACGGCTTCGCCCAGCACGATTTTATTGTCGAGAATGGCGATCCCGCCGCAACTGATATCGGCCAGCGGGAAGCTGGTCGGGCCACCGAGTTCGTCGGGCAGTGGCAGCAGTACCCGTACCGGATTGCTGACCGGGGTGGCGATGCGGTAATACTCGCGGCGCTGCAGTCGGATCAGGCTGGGCGGTACGGCAATCCGGTAGGCCGGATGGCCGGCATAGGTGGTGCTGGTAATTCCGTCCGCCGCGAACAGGATGCGTACCTTGTCGAGCGAGGTTTCGAAGGACAGCTTGCTGGCCGACAGAATGCGTTTGTTCTGTGCCGCGTCGATGACGCCGTCGAGCAATACGGTGTTGCTGGTCTCGTCCACGTCCAGGATCGCCGTGACGCACACGTCCTGCTCGCCCTGGATCAGCATGCGTACCAGCTGCTTCTTGCTGCTGATGCCGCGTAACAGGGAAGTAATCTCCTTGCGCGATTCGACTTCGAAATCGTGCCAGTTCTCTAAAGCCGTATCCTGGAAGTGTGGGTACATCAGTTCTGTAGGTCAGTAAGTGAAACACTAAGTGAAGCGAGCGGGTCTGGTGGCGCCGGTGGGGGCGGTAAAGGCAGGCCAGACTTTTGCGCTGATTCAATATGATATAGCCACGCTAGTAGTTCCGCAATCGTCCTGTAGAGGGTGGGCGGAATCTGCTGGTCCAGATCGATATCCATCAGCAGCGCCACCAGATCGCGCGATTCGTGTACGAACACGCCCGCTTCCAGCGCGATATCGATAATCTGCTCGGCGATCAGACCGCGCCCCTTGGCCACCACTTTCGGGGCGGCATCGCCCGTGCCATAGGCCAGCGCCACGGCGCGCTGCAGGGGACGGGGGCTGTGCTCATCCGTCATTGCTGTCGTCCCGGGCTATGCTGAGCGAACTCAGGGGAATGCCGGCGGCTTCCATCGATCCGCTCAGCGCCGGCGCCTGTGCCCGCAGGGTAGCGGCGCTGTCGTCGACGTCGGTGAGTAGCTGCAAATGCACTTGCTGGCCGACCATGGTGATGGTGGCGGACAGCTGGCCCAGTGCGGCAAAGCGCAAGCGCAGGCTGCTGCGCCAGATGGTCGCTGGTGCGTCGTCGCTGCCACTGCGGCCCTCGCGCTGATCCGGCCCGGGCTGGCGCTGGATCTCCCACTGGATGGGCTGGCCCGGCCAGCTTTCGCCCTGCCATTGCAGGCGTCCCTGTTCCTGTACCAGTAATTGCTGGTTGATCTGCTGGGCAGCTGCCCTGTCAGGCGGCGTACCTTCCGGCGCGCTGCCCTGCGGTGCAGCCGCTTGCGCCGACTGCATCTGCGGTTCGCGCTGCAGTTGTTCCAGCGAACGTTCGCCACGGGCCCAGGCCGCCAGATGCGATTCATAAAACAGCCCGCTTTCTTCTATGCTGCTTTGCAAAGTCTGGGCCAGTTGTGCCGGATCCGGCGCGGCGTGACCAAACAGGGCGGTTTTGCTCAGCAGGGGCAGGGCGCTGGCACTGTTGGGCTGGCTCAGTAAGCTGCCCAGCATGCGGGCTGCGCCGCTCAGTTCCGGCTGGGCAGTGCCAGCATCGAGGCCGGGCAGTTCGGCCAGCGGAGTGAGCGGGGCTTTGCCCAGCAGGCTGGCGGCGGAACTATGGGCGCGCGCTGCGGCGTTGCCGGCGGACGCCGCATGGGGCGCGGCACTGGCTGCGCTAGCGAGGCCGCCCGGTGCGCCGCTATCGCTGGCGAACCTGCCGGCGCTGTCGGCGGCGGCGGTGCCGGCCGGACTGGCCAGCTTTGCGCTGAGCGTACTGCGCTGGGAGGCGAGCGTGCCAGCCGCCGCGAGCAGACTGGCAACCAGTGCCGGATTGGCCGGATGGGCCGCGCCGTTACTGGCAAGCTGGGCGGC
>JAIELO010000080.1 GCA_019752915.1 Burkholderiaceae bacterium | reverse complement strand
GGTCGGCTTGCCCGCCCCGTGGCCCGCGCGGACATCCACGCGAATCAGCACCGGCGCCTTGCCCGCGTGCGCCTCCTGCAGCGTCGCCGCGAACTTGAAGCTGTGCGCAGGGACCACGCGGTCATCATGGTCGGCCGTGGTAATCATGGTGGCCGGGTAGCAGGTGCCCTTTTTCAGATTATGCAACGGCGAATATTTGATCAGCGCCTTGAATTCCTCAGCGTTATCGGACGAACCATAATCCGAGGTCCAGGCCCAG
Source organism: Burkholderiaceae bacterium (assembly GCA_019752915.1). Lineage (GTDB taxonomy): Bacteria > Pseudomonadota > Gammaproteobacteria > Burkholderiales > Burkholderiaceae_D > Rugamonas. The sequence continues at coordinate 3,530 of JAIELO010000080.1, read as the reverse complement.
CCGATGGTAAATTTATGGAAGCGCAGCATATCGAGTACGCCCACCTGCGGAATCGCGGCAGCGAACAGCTCGGGGCGCTGGGTCATGCTGGCGCCTACCAGCAGGCCACCATTACTGCCGCCACCGATGGCCAGCTTGGCTGGCGAGGTAATCTTGTGGTCGATCAGCCATTCGGCAGCGCCGATAAAATCGTCGAACACATTCTGTTTCTGCAGCTTGGTGCCAGCGGCATGCCACCCTTCACCGTACTCACCACCGCCGCGCAGATTGGCCACCACATACACGCCGCCCATTTCCAGCCATGCCAGATTGGCCACCGAGAAGGCCGGGGTCAGGGAAATATTGAAGCCACCGTAGCCATACAGATAGGTCGGATTGCTGCCGTCATGCTTGATACCCTTCTTGGCCACGATAAACATCGGCACCCGCGTGCCGTCACGGCTGGTATAGAACTCCTGACGGATTTCGAAGGCAGCCGGATCGAAGTCAACACGCGGCTGGCGATACACGCTGCTCTGGTTGGTCTTCAGGTCGTGCCGGTAGATGGTGGTCGGCGTGGTGAAGCTGGTGTAGGAGTAGAACGTTTCCGTATCATTGCGCTTGCCGCCAAAGCCACCGGCCGAGCCGATGCCGGGCAAGGCAATATCGTGCAGTGGCTTGCCTTTCAGGTCGAATACCTTGACCAGACTATGGGCATCGCTCAGGTAATCGATCACCAGCTGGTTATTGACCAGCGAGGCCGATACCATGGTGTTGGCCGATTCGGCCACCAGCTGCTTCCAGTTGGCCACTGCCGGCTTGCGGATATCGATTGCCACCACCTTGCCACGCGGCGCATTGCGTTCGGTACGGAACAGGAACACCGGTCCGTCGTTACCGATGAAGTGATAGGCGGCGTCGAATTCTTCGAGCAGTGCCTGCACTGGTGCATCTTTACGCGACAGGTCTTTGTAAAATACCCGGTTCTTGTTCTCGGTGCCCTGCGAACCGTTAATAATCAGATAACGACCATCTTCGCTCACTTCGGCACTGAAACCCCAGTCCTTGTGATCGGGACGCTCGTACACCAGCGTATCGGCGCTTTGCGGCGTACCCAGTTTATGGAAATACAGTTTCTGGAAGTAGTTTACATCGGCCAGCTTGGTGGCTTCTTTCGGCTCGTCGTAACGGCTGTAGAAGAAGCCCGAACCATCAGGCAGCCAGGCGGTCTGGGAGAATTTCACCCACTTGATATGGTCGCCGGTATCCTTGCCGGTTTCAATCTCGCGCACCTTGATCTCATTCCAGTCGGAACCGGAGGCGGCAGTGCTATAGGCCAGATACTTGCCGTTCGGGCTGACAGCGGTGCCCGCCAGCGCCACCGTCCCATCGGCGGCCAGCGTATTCGGGTCGAGCAGCAGACGCGGCACATCGGCCAGCGTCTTCATGGTGTACAGCACGGCCTGATTCTGCAGACCGTCATTGCGGCTGTAGAAATAGCGACCGCCTTCCTTGAACGGCACACTGAAGCGCTCGAAATTCCACAGTTTGGTCAAGCGTTCGCGGATCGCGGCGCGGCCGGGAATCTGCGCCAGATAGCTTTGCGTCAACCGGTTCTGCGCCACCACCCAGTCATGTGTCTCGGCACTATTGGCGTCTTCCAGCCAGCGATACGGGTCGGCCACGGTGGTGCCGTGATAGTTGTCCTGCTGATTCACCGTGCGGCTGACCGGATACTCAGGCAGCGCACCGGTAACGGCACAGGTTTGCGCCGTCGCGGCGAAGTGGGAAAAGACCAGGCTGGCCAGCAAAGTAAGGCGTCGTTGCATAGGGATTCCGTTGAAGCGCTAGTTTCGGGAACCCCGATCATAGCGTGAAGCGTAGCAAATAAGAAACGATAGCGTTCTGACCAGAACGATTTTTATTCGGCCGGCGTGCGTCGCGGATGGAGCGGCGAATGCCACTCGGTCAGCCACTGCTGCATCTGCGCAGCAGGAATCGGCCGACTCATGTAATAACCCTGTCCCTGATCGCAGCCCATGTCGGCCAGCAAACACCAGACGGTCTCGTTCTCGATGCCTTCCGCCACCACGCGCAGCTCCATGGCGCGCCCGAGACTGATGGTCGATTGCACGATGCGCGCGTCGCCCAGATCATTCTCCATATTGAGCACAAACGATTTATCGATCTTCAGCTCGTCCACCGGCAGACTTTTCAGATACGCCAGCGACGAGTAACCGGTGCCGAAATCATCAATCGACAGTTCGAAGCCCATGGCACTGAGCAACTCGAGGGTATTCTGCGCCCGTACCGGATCATCCATAATGGCACTCTCGGTAATTTCGAGGCAGAACGAGGAGGCATGCTGAGCGTGACGTTCCAGCATCTGGCCGAATTTTACCGGCAGGTCCTGATCCATCAGATCGCGGGTCGACAGATTCACCGACATCTTGAGCTGGTAGCCGGCCTGCCCCAGCTCCTGGCAGAGCTGGGCGGAGCGCTCCATCACCCAGCGCGTCAGGACGCGGATAAACCCGGTCTGCTCGGCAAACGGAATGAACTCGTCGGGGAACACATTGCCGCGCACCGGATGCTGCCAGCGCACCAGCGCTTCCATACCGACTACCAGCCCGGTTTTCAGGGCCACTTTGGGCTGGACGAACAGGCGGAATTCATCGCGCTCGATGGCATGCCGCAGTTCCGTCAGCAGGGACAGGCTCTGGGCACTGGTCTTGTCGAGTTGCGCGTCATAGATGACCGCGCCATCGTTACGCACCTTGGCGCAATACATCGCCACTTCTGCCATGCTCAGCAGCGTCTCCGCGTCCTGCGCATGGGCCGGATAGCTGGCAATGCCGAGCCCGGCACCAATATCGACGGTCTGGTCTTCCAGCGATAGCGGGGTTTCCAGCGTGCGCAGAATGGCGGCACCCAGACGCTGTGCGCTGGCCAGATCGCTTGCCGGGAGCAACACGGCAAATTCATCACCACCTAAACGCGCCAGCAGCGCCGCCGGTTGTAGCTCGCTCAACAGGCGCTGAATGCGGCGCGCCACTTTGCGCAGCAAGGCGTCGCCAAAACTATGCCCCATCACATCATTGACGTGTTTGAAGCGGTCCAGATCCATCATCAGTACCGACACGGTAGACTGACGCTGGGCTGCCAGTGTCAGCGCATCATTGAGTAGCACCAGAAACTGTGCGCGGTTGGGCAGGTCGGTCAAGGTATCCCAGTAAGCCAGCCGGCTGATCTTATGTTCGCGCTGGGCGATACCTTCCCGCATCGCGTCGAAGGCGCGCGCCAGTGCACCAATCTCGTCGGTGCGGCGGCTGTTGATGGGATCGCGATAATCGCCTTCCTGCAGCCGGCGCGCGGTCAGCGCCAGCGCACTGATGGGCTGAGCAATCCGTTTCGCCGTGAACACGATGGCCAGCGCTGAAATCACGATGCCGGCCAGCGTCAGGCCGACCAGCCAGCGTTCCAGCCGCACATACTCGGCAGTCGCCTCATCGAAGGAACGCGCCAGCAACACATGGGTATTCTGATCCCCG
>JAIELO010000437.1 GCA_019752915.1 Burkholderiaceae bacterium | reverse complement strand
GCTCGCTGCTGCCGTGCTGGCCCATCCGCTGATTACCGGACTGGCCCAGCCCGGACGCATGCCGTCCTATATCCCCTCCAGTATTTTTGCGCGCGCCGTGCTCGATACGCTGGTGCAGCGCCATGGGCAGCACAGCAGTGCGCGCGCCTTGCTGGAACGGATAGGTAATCCGGCATTGCAGCGCAGCCTGCTGGCCTTACTCGGCAATGCCGATGATCTGGACGCGCTCGAACAGGCCGTTCGTAGCTGGTATGACACCGTGATGGCACGTACCAGCGGCTGGTATAAACGGCGTTCGCAGCTGGTGCTGTTCGTGCTGGCGCTCGGGTATGCGGTGGCCATGAATATCGATGCGATCACCCTGAGCCAGCGGCTGTGGCACGACGAGAGTCTGGCGGCACAGCTAGCGCAGCAAAGTGGTGAGCTGGTGGCGCAACAGAATGCCGCTGCGGCCAATCTGGCGCGGGTAATGCAGTCGATGCAGCCGCCTGATACGGCGCCGCAGGATCAGGTCGTGGTCAATGCGGGCGTTGCGCTCCCCTCGGCGGATGCCGCCAGCACGGCCCCGCGTGACGCTGGTGCTGCGCTAGGCAGTGCGACGCAATTACTGGGTACATTACCGATCGGCTGGCCATCGGCGCGACTGGCCGGACTGAGTGAAGTGCCAGTAGGCGCAGCGCTGCTGGCGCTGTTGCTGACGGTGCTGGGATGGGGGCTGACGGCATTTGCCGCCTCGCTCGGTGCACCGTTCTGGTTTGACGGGCTGGGCTGGTTGCTGGGCTTGCGGGGAACGGGCGGGCGGCCGACGGCGCCTACCGCACTGGCCGCTGACCCGGCATCGCTGCCGAGTCTGCGTCCAGCCGGTGCGGCGCTGCTCGACGGAGCGCCGCCCGGTACAAGTGGCTCAGCGAGCCAGCAAGGTCAGGGCTAGGGCGAGCGCTGCTGGTAGCGTCTGGATGTACAGGATGGTGCGTTTGACCGTCACGGCACCCCACACGCCGGCGACGGCGACGCAGCACAGCCCGAATACGGTGAAGGCAGCGCCGGTGGCGGCATCGGGGTGCAGCCAGCCAACCACCAGCGCAGCGACCAGAAAACCGTTGTAGCAGCCCTGATTCGACATGGAGGCTTGCATCATTTCGGCTTTTTCCTGCGACAGTCCGAACACGCGACGGCCGCGGCTCTGGAACAGCACAGTTTCGATCAGAACGATATACACGTGAATCAGCGCAACCAGCGCCGTAACGATGTGTGCCAGGCTGTTTGCCACGCCGCTTGCTAGGAATTGCATGCTGTCTCCGCAGATGATGGTTGAACGATTATCACTGCTGGCGGGCGGATCGGGAAGCGTCGCGTCTGGTTTTTCCGACAGTGCTATAGTTTACGCAACAAACACAGGTAAAACGTTCTAGCAAAGGCAGAGAAGCAGCATGACATGGATAGCATTGATACTGGCGGGCTTACTCGAGGTCGTGTGGGCCGTCGGCCTGAAATATACGGAGGGTTTTACCCGTCCGCTGGCAACGGCACTGACGCTGGCGGCGATGGCTGGTAGCGTTGGGCTGCTGGGGCTGGCGCTGCGTGGCCTGCCACTGGGCACGGCCTACGCGATCTGGACCGGCATCGGCACAGTCGGCACCGTCATCTTCGGCATCGTGGTGCTCAATGAGCCCGCCAGCGCTTTGCGTCTGGGCTGCATCGCCATGATTGTGGGCGGCATCATCGGTCTGAAACTGACCACCGCCTGATACGGCCAGCGACCGCCTTCAGAATGCCGGATTGCTGCGACACAGGTAATACCATTCGCAGTTGACGCCGGCGGCTGCATCGGGAAACAGGATGCGCCCGTCAAAGGCCGCCAGCTCCGCACTGCCATCGGCACGCACGCCGATCTGTTCACCTGCGCGTACCGGATCGAAACTGGCCCACGGCCGTGTGAAGTGGTCGTCGGCATGCTGACGGTCGACCACCTCGGCCATGCTGAGCGCTTCCATGTCGGTCAGCGCGATGGGTTCGGGTGCTGGCGCGTCGATCAGCCCGAGGAAGGCCAGCGTATTCAGAATGGCGCGATACGCCACCTCGGGTGCTTGCGGATCGTCGTGCTGGCCGCATTCGAGTGTCAGCGCGTAGCCGCCAGTGCTGCGCATGTATTCCGTGGTACCCACGCCGTAGCGTAGTTCCGTCTGCAAGGCGCTCTGCTCGCGTAAGCGGCGTTGTACGCCGGCGCCATAGGTGCGCAACCAGCCGTCGACAAAGCGCCGCACCCCGAGCCGTCGCGCCAGTGCGCGCTCGGCGATCTGATGGCGGAATGGTTCCAGCGGCCCGTCGTTATTGCGCGGGCCGACCATCACGAACGGTTCGCTGTGGGCATTGAACGAGTGCAGATCGAGCAGCACCTCGTGCTGCGCCAGCAGGGGACACAGCCAGTTGGCGATGCGGTCCTCGAAATCCTGCGGCGCCGCCTGCGGGAACAGGTTGCGGTTCAGATTGCGTTCGCCCGCCCGTTGGCCGCGCGCGTACGCCAGCGGATTGGTCACCGGTACCAGCGTCAGGCTGCCGCGCCGGATCAGCAAGCTGCCCGTATCGAGCTGTTGCAGCACTCGGCGGATCGCCTGGGTACCGCAGGTTTCATTGCCGTGGACAGCGCCGGTGATGATCAGGCGCGGGCCGGGCAACTGGCCGCTGTACTGGTGGGAAATGAATTGCAGAGCGTCGCTGGTCGTCATACGTGGGGCGTTGGCAGAATAGTGTTCAATAGTGGCAAATAGTGTCCGATCGCGCTGAATCGAGGACTATATAAACCGGTCCGACTTTATACCATGCACCACATACTGCGCGGTAGGCCGCGCCCTATACGCCGTGGGGGTGGTTTGCTATCATGCCGGAATGACATCTACCAGCACCGCGCGCAATGCCGGACTCGACACCCTCCGGGCACTCGCCATTGCGCTGGTGTTTGCCAATCATTACACTCTCTTTATCAGCGGCGCACCGACCCTGGGCTGGTTCGGTGAAATTGGCTGGAGCGGGGTAGATCTGTTCTTTACCCTCAGCGGCTACCTGATCGGCAATCAGATACTGGCAGCCATACGCCGCAGCCAGCAGGGCCAGAGCCGCTTGTCGCTGGTGCGTTTTTACGCACGCCGCCTGCTGCGCACACTGCCCAATTACTATGTGGTGCTGGCGCTGTTTGCCTGCTGGCCTTACTTCCGCATGGAGCTGGTGCTGCCGCCGCTCTGGCAGTTCCTTACCTTTACCCAGAATCTCGGCTTGCAGCCGGGCACGGCGTTTTCCCATGCCTGGTCACTGTGCGTTGAAGAGCAGTTTTATTTCCTGCTGCCTGCTGCTGCGTTACTGATTGCTGCCTGCCGCAAGTCGCTGCTGCTGGCATGGCTGACGGTGGGCGCCATGCTGGTAGGCGGGATGCTGGTGCGCAGCCATCTCTGGCTGACGTATGTGGCGTCCGAACCCGAAGGCAGCCGGGTGTTCTATACCCATATTTATTATTCCTCGCTGTGCCGCTTCGATGAACTGGTGATCGGCGTTGCGCTGGCACTGCTGAAAAATTATCACGCCGTCCTGTGGGCGCGGCTGACGGCGCACGGCAACTGGCTGCTGCTGGCCGGAACTGCGGCGCTGGCGCTGGTGTGGACGGGATTCTTCAACGATCATTACGGTTACAGTATGACGGTCTACGGCTATCCGGCACTCGGTTTCAGCTACGCGTTGCTGTTGCTGGCCGCACTCAGTCCGGGCGCATGGCTGCAACGGCTGCCGGTGCCGGGGGCGGCGTC
>JAIELO010000093.1 GCA_019752915.1 Burkholderiaceae bacterium | reverse complement strand
GACTAGTCTGGAACGCTAGTAGGCACGCCAGCCTAGCCGCATTCGGCAAAGCTGGAGGGCCCAGACCGGCGCGCTGTTCAGGCGTGCTCGGCGAACGCTGGCTGCGCCGCGAAGCGCTGCAAATGGTGCTCCACGTCGCCTAGCGTCAGATCTATCATGGTCAGGCGCTTGAACAGATGCGCCGCCTGCAACTCATCGGTCACCCCCATCCCGCCATGCAGTTGCACCGCCTGCTGACCGATAAACTTGGCGGCCTGCCCGATACGGACTTTGGCGGCCGACACGGCACGGCGTCGCTGTGCGGCATCCGCGCCATCCTGCCGCGCCGCAGCGAGCATGGCCATCGAACGGGCCTGTTCGAGGTGGATGTACATGTCGGCCATGCGGTGCTGCAAAGCTTGAAAACTGCCGATCGGGGTGCCGAACTGTTTGCGCGTTTTCAGGTAGTCGAGCGTGGCTGCGAACAGCGCATCCATCGCCCCCACCGCTTCGGCGCACAGCAAGGTCACACCATAATCGGCCGCCTGATCGAGTAGTGCCAGCGCGGCACTGCCCTGCGCCAGCAGCGCGGAGGCAGGCAACTGCAGCTCCGACAGTAGCACCGTGGCAGCACGCTGACCGTCGATGGTGCGCGCGTCGTGACGCATCAGGCCGGGCGTGTCGGCGGCCACCACGAACAGCGCCAGACCATCGGCGCCCGTGCTATCTTCACCACGGCTGTCACGCGCCGACACGATCAGTGCACCAGCCTGCGCGCCGTGGATCACCACGCTCTTTTCGCCATTCAAGCGGTAGCCATCGGCGTGCCGCTGGAAGCTGGTACGCACGTCGTGCAAGTCGTAACGGCTATGCCGTTCGCCCAGCGCGCATGCCAGCTTGAGTTCGCCACTGGCAACCTGTTCCAGCAAGTCACCCTGATTGCCGGCCAGGCGCAGGAATTCGGCGCCCCACACGGTCGCAAAATAAGGTTCCACCACCAGCGCACGTCCCAGTTCCTGCATCACCACCCACAGATCGACGGCGCCACCACTGAAACCACCATGCTGCTCCGGTACCGGCAAGGCCGTCATGCCCAGTTCCACCAGCGTCTGCCAGGCTGCATCGCTGACCCCGGCGGCACTATGGATGATCTGGCGCCGCGTGTCGTGACCATAATCCTTGTCGGCCCAGCGGCGCAGCGCATCGGCAAACTGTTGCTGTTCTTCGCGCAATTGAAAGTCCATGGCTGCCCCTTACAGTCCCAGTATCATCTGGGTGATGATGTTTTTCTGAATTTCGTTCGAACCACCATAGATCGAGGTTTTGCGGAAATTGAAGTAGTAAGCGGCCAGTGGCGCGGCCGCGTCGTCGCCGTTGGCCGCGTGTTCACTGCGCCCCTCCAGATAATCGACATCGAACGGCAAGCCCAGCGGCCCGAGTGCTTCCAGCATCAGTTCGGTCAGCATCTGCTGGATTTCCGAGCCGCGCACTTTCAGCAGCGACGCTTCCGGTCCCGGCGCATGGTCGGCACGGGTGATCACCCGCAGCACCGTGGTCTCGAGCGCCATCAGTTCGATTTCCAGACTGGCCACCTTGGCGCTGAATACCGGATCCTGCAGCAAAGGCCTACCCTGCTTGTGCTGCTCGGTGGCGATTTTTTTCAGGAACAGCAACTCGCGCTTGGAGCGCCCGACCGCCGCAATGCCGGTGCGCTCATGGCCGAGCAGATACTTGGCATAGGTCCAGCCCTTGTTTTCCTGCCCGATCAGGTTTGCCACCGGCACTTTGACGTTATCGAAGAATACTTCGTTCACTTCGTGGTCTTCATCGAGCATGATGATCGGACGCACCGTGATGCCCGGCGTCTTCATATCGATGAGCAGGAAGGAAATCCCCTCCTGTTTGCGCACACCGGTGTCGGTGCGCACCAGACAGAAAATCATATCGGCGTGCTGGCCCAGCGTGGTCCAGGTTTTCTGGCCATTCACAATGTAGTGCTCACCGACGCGCTCGGCAGTGGTTTTCAGCGATGCCAGATCGGAGCCCGAGCCGGGTTCCGAATAGCCCTGACACCACCAGTCTTCGCAATTCAGGATGCGCGGTAAGTAATACGCCTGTTGCGCGGCGTTGCCGAAGGCCATGATCACCGGCGCCACCATATTCACGCCGAACGGCAGTATCGGCGGCGTACCGGCGCGGGCGCACTCTTCTTCCCAGATATGGCGCTCGGTGGCGCTCCAGCCCGGACCGCCAAACTCCACCGGCCAGGCTGGTGCCGCCCAGCCCTGCGCGGCGCAGATGCGGTGCCAGCGCACATAATCATCGCGCGTCAGACGGCGGTGCATGCGCACCTTCTCCTGCAAGTCGGTGGGAAGGTTGGCGGCTAAAAAGGCGCGCACCATGTCCCGGAAGGCCAGATCCGCCGACGTATAGTCTAAGTTCATGCTGTCTCCATGATGATCTCCGCGCTAAAAAGCACGGTCGTTCAGATTATTCTACCTGAAAATCTGTCCCCGACCTGTGCAATTTCGTGGCGTGGCGCATGGCCTGGCGAGCCAGTCTTATTCGATCTGCAGCGCCAGATCGCGCGTTCCGACAGCCGCATTGCCCGCATAGTCGCGCCCATCGATGCGCAAGGTGTACGAACCCGGCGCCAAGTCAGCGATCTGCCACAGTCCCGGTGTGAGCTGGCCCTGCACCAGCGTGTTGTGCAGCGCATAGGCAAAACGCGTCTTGGCCGCGCCATGCACCGTGATGCCGCTGCTCGGGGCATATGCCAGTTGCACCGCTTCACGGTTGCGCGGCAAACGATCATAGGTTTGCGCCGCAAGTTGAGTATTCTGCCGTGCCGCTGGCTGGCCAGCGCTAATGGCCAGCGCGCGGCCCTGCCCGTCCAGCAACTGATAACCGAGCTGATACAGACCGAGGCGCCGGCGCGCCTGATTGCCATCCATCTGGTCGTACGCTTCGACGATGATCTGCACCCCGCCCAGACTGCGTGGTAGCAGCAGGCGGCCGCCTTGCTGCGCCGTCAGCGGCTGGCCCGCGCTATCGGCCAGCGTGATGCGTTCGATCATCGGGGCGATGCTGTCGCGCAGACCGGCAAACGGCAGCGTCAGAGGATTCACGGCCTCGCCACCGGGACGGTAATCGAGGTGTACGTGTGCCATCCGGTTCACCGAGCCGAGCACGTCCCCGGCTGCAAAGCGGGTGCCGCGCCTGACGCGCAAAGCTACCGGTTTACCCTTGGCGTTGCGCAGCAACTGGAAGCGCTCGTCACGTACCTTGTCTTTGGCGTCGCGCCCCACCCGCATATGGATGTAATTGAGATCACCCAGCGCCAGCCCTTCCGCCAGATCGCCATACGACCAGCTGGCGGCAGGATTGCTGACCTTGGCCGCCAGCACGGCCAGCACCGGCGTCCCGATCGCCGCCTGCACGTCGAGGCCGGAATGGAAGTGATGGCGACTCTCGCCAGTAAAATTGCCACGCACCTCACCCATCAGACCCACCACTTCGTGCGCCTGATCCTGCGGCGCAACCGGCCAGCGCATGCGCGCGCCGGGAATCGGCAAGGCCAGCGGCGGCTCCACGCTGGCAGCCATACTTGAGGCCGGTGCCACCTGATAAATGCGCCGCGTCGCCGCATCGCTCAGATACAGCGTGCCGTCGCCCGCCAGCGTCATGCCGCGCGGCGCATGCAGGCGCACCGTGCCATCACTGCCGTAGCCGGGCTGGGCCGGATGATCGGCGTCTGGCACCGCCAGCAGCGCGCCTTGCGGCGTGATGCGCGCGACCCTGCCATGCGCCTGACTGGCCAGATAGAGGGT
>JAIELO010000317.1 GCA_019752915.1 Burkholderiaceae bacterium | reverse complement strand
TTCAGCACGGATGGCAACAGCATGGCCAGCCAGCCAGCGGGTGCCGGCAGCGCCGCCACCAGCGCCGTCACGTGTTCGATCCACGCATGGGCTGGGCCGATGCCATGGGTCAGAATGCCGCCGCCGACCATGAACATGGCCGCCGTACCGACCACGGAAAGCAAGGTCATCAGACGCGGTGCAGCCGCCAGCAATACCCGTCCCAGTGCCTGCAACAGGGTGCCGCCATGACGCACCAGATACAGGCCGGCATCATCGAGTTTGACGATGGCCGCCACCAGACCGTACACACCTACCGTCATCAGCAGCGCGATCCCCACGACCACTGCGACTTGCTGGGAAAAGGGTGCACCGGCCACCGTGCCCAGCGCAATCACGATAATTTCCGCCGAAAGAATGAAGTCGGTGCGCACGGCACCGCGGATCTTGTCGCGCTCCAGCGCCACCAGATCGACGTCCGGTTCGGCCAGCACGGCCGCCAGCGAACCGGCCGGGGCATGCTCGTGATGGTGCAAGACGCTATGGGCGATCTTTTCGAAGCCTTCGAAACACAGATACAGGCCACCCAGCATCAGCAGCGGTGCAATGGCCCACGGCGCCAGTGCACTAATACCGAGCGCTGCCGGTACCAGAATGGCCTTGTTTTTCAGCGACCCGCGCGCCACCGCCCACACCACCGGCAATTCGCGTTCGGCCTGCACGCCGGCCACCTGCTGGGCGTTCAGGGCCAGATCGTCGCCCAGTACACCGGCAGTTTTCTTGGCCGCGACTTTACTCATCAGGGCAACATCGTCGAGGATGCTGGCAATATCATCGATCAGCGCTAGCAGGCTGGTTCCGGCCATCAGTGGCCTCCTTATTATCTGGTGGGTGAATAGGGAAGGTGGCAGCGCTGGCTGGTACCACGTGCCCTTCCTCTCATATAGTACCCGAAGCACCAGGCGAAAAATATCAGAAGTATTCAGCGCAGCGCCACGCGCTGCACACCGCTACAATAGATCCCGCCCTGGCAGCTGCGCCTGCCCCTGAACGACTGGAAAACACATGAGCTTTGCCACCTGGATCACCTTTCTGATTGCCGCCAGCATCATCGCCGTTTCGCCCGGCTCGGGCGCCGTGCTGTCGATGTCGCACGGTCTGTCGTACGGCGTGCGACGCACCAGTGCCACCATCCTCGGCCTGCAGGCGGGCCTGCTGCTGGTGCTGGCGATTGCCGGTGGCGGGGTCGGTTCGCTGCTGCTAGCCTCGGAAGTGGCGTTCAATATTGTTAAAACCGTCGGGGCGCTGTATCTGATCTATCTGGGGCTGAGCCAGTGGCGCGCCAAGGTCAGCATCAGCGGCGAGGCGGCCCATGCCGAAGTGCAGGTACCGTCGGTGCGGCAGCGCGTGCTGACCGGTTTTCTGACCAATGCCACCAACCCGAAAGGCATCATTTTCATGGTCGCCGTGCTGCCGCAATTTATTACCCGCGAGGCGCCACTGCTGCCGCAACTGCTGATTCTGGCGGTCACCATGTGCTGCGTCGATCTGCTGGTAATGCACAGTTACGCGTTTCTGGCCGCTTCGATGCAGCGCTTTTTCCGCGATGCGCGCGCTGTCAAAAAGCAGAACCGCGTCTTCGGCGGCCTGCTGATGGCGGTCGGCACCGCGCTGTTCTTCGTCAAGCGGGGCGGCGCGACCGCCTGATCGCCTGAGCTTGTCGCTTGCCACAGCAATTTGTAAGGTCTTGTAATCGCGGTAGGCGCATCCGGCGCGCCAACGTTTAATGCGTATATCACCTAGGAGCGCCGCTATGCACCGTCCCCTCATTACCACCCTGTTACTGGCCATGCTGGCCGGTCCCGCACTGGCCCAGAATGATTTACCGGCGATGGTCGGACGGATTGCCGCCGTACAGGGCAACGTGACCCTGAGCGGCAACGACGACAGCGTGCCCGCCGGCCTGAACTGGCCGGTGCTGGCCGGAAATCACCTGCATACGGCGAGCGGCGCCCGCAGCGAATTCCGGGCCGGTTCAAGCGCGGTGCGGCTCGACGGCGATTCCGATCTGGAAATTGTCGAACTCGACGACGAGGTGCTGCGCCTGCGCCTGAATTACGGCAGCGTCAGCATCCGGCTGCGCCAGCCCGAACTGCTGCGCAACTTCGAACTGATCACCCCGCAAGCGCGCATCACCCTGCTGGAGCCCGGCGTGCTGCGGGTCGATGCGGAGCGGCTGGCCGATACCAGCCAGATCAGCGTGCTGGCGGGTAGCGCGCGGGTCAACGGCGCCGGTGCTTCGCTGACTGTGGCCAGCGGCCGTCAGGCCGAAGTCAACAGCAACGATGTGCGCACCGGTCTGGCACACACCGACGGCTTCGACCGCTGGGCCGAAGAACGTGATCGGGTCAGCGAAGCCCCCATCACCACCCGTTTTGTTTCCAGCGGCATTACCGGCTACGAAGAACTGGACCGTAACGGCAGCTGGAGCGACAGCGTGGAATACGGCCCGCTATGGACCCCGCGCAATGTCAGCGCCGACTGGGCGCCCTACCGCGATGGCCGCTGGATCTTTCTGGCGCCGTGGGGCTGGACCTGGATCGACAATGCTCCGTGGGGCTATGCACCGTCCCACTATGGCCGCTGGGTCATGATCAACCGGCGCTGGTGCTGGGCACCGGGCCGTCCGGCCGGACGCCCCGTGTGGGCACCCGCGCTGGTAGGCTGGGTCGATGGCCATGGTAGCGGCCCCGGCCATCGCCCCGGCAAGGGCTGGTACCCGCTCTCGCCACGCGACCATTTCGTACCGGACTACCGGGTCTCGCCCGACCATCAACGACGCCTCAACTGGCGTGACCACGGCCGCCCGTTGCCCGCACTGCCGCTACGCAATGGCCAGCCACCACGCCGCGATGGCCTCAGTGTGTTGCCGCGCGAACAGTTCGAACGCCCCGTCCGTGGCCCGAACACGCAGCCTGCCAATCAGCCCGGCGTCAGCCCGATCGGCAGCGTGCCAGCGGTGCGCCCAGTCGATAACCAGCGCCAGCACTGGCCTGAACGCGGGCAGGAGAGCCGCAGTGAGCGCTGGCAGGATGGCCGCAATGAACGGTGGCAAGATAGTCGCAATGAACGTCCGGCTGAACGTCCGGGCAGCCGGGGCGATGCGCCGCTGCGCACGCCGGGCAATCCGCTGCCGGCAATCCCGGCACCTGCAGCGCCAGCGGCAGTTATGCCTGCCCCGCTTCCAGCACCGTCCCTGGCACCTCAGCCTGGTAACGCTCCGCCCGTGACGGCAATTCCCGCGCCCGAACGCAATCCCCGTCCGGGACGGCCAGACTATGCCGACCGGAACGATGGCCGCAGTGAGCGCTGGGAACGGATCGATCGCGGCGATCGCTTCGAACGTCCCGACCAGTCCAATCGCGGCAGCCGCAGCAGCGACGATGAGCGGCGCAGTTTGCGTACCCCGGACGAACGCCGCACCGCGCCCGCTACCCTGCAGGCGCAGCCGTCCTATCAAGCGAGCCCGCAAGTGACACCCATGCAGCAGATGGCGCCTCTCGCGCAGCCCGCGCGTATGCAGGCACCGATGCCAGCGCCAGCCATGACGCCAGCCCGGCCAGCTTTCAGCCCGCCACCGATGCCTGCACCGGCGCCGGCAGCGGCTGCGCCAACCGCACCCAAGGAGAGCGGCCAGCACCAGCGCGAAGAGCGCCGCAAGGAAGAGGGACGTGATCGGGATGTTAAGGGAAATCAGAATCGGCCATGACAGCCGCGCCAGTTTGGCGAGATTGGCTAGAGATTAGCTACAATACAGGCTGGTGACTTCGTGTTGAAGTT
>JAIELO010000409.1 GCA_019752915.1 Burkholderiaceae bacterium | reverse complement strand
AAGCCAGTGCCGTGATGCGGCTGGCAAACTGGCTTTTCACCCAGTCCAGCTTGAAGCGATTGGGCGCAGCCATGCGCAACTTACCCGCCTCGTAATCGAGGGGGATAAGCGGCTTAATCCAGGCGCTGTATTGTTGCGGCGTCAGCTCTAGCTCCAGCTGGGCGGAGCAGGTCTGCCAGAAATTTTCCATGAATCTTATATCTATTCTTGAGTGCTGCTGTACTACTGATCAGGGCGCAAACGAACCCGGGTTCGTCACACGTAACGCGCTATTCTACTCTTGCCGGGCCAAGTTATCCACAGGGGCGACGCTTATTTTTCGCGGCATGGCTGGCTGGCCGGCGCCATCAGTTGTTGACAAGCGGGGTCGAAATGTTGATAATTCAGGGTTCCCCGCCCGTATTCCGTGTTTATTCACTGACGTCAATATGGAGTAAGCGTGGATTTAGCGGGCGATGAGATGGACCCAGCTTGTGCCGGTAACGGTGGCATAGGTGCGCGAAGTGTCATTGGCACCAAAAACTGACGGGGCCACAACCCGATTTTGCATTTTTTTCTGCTTTAAGCGAGACCAACATGAAACGTACTTACCAACCTTCCGTTGTGCGTCGTAAACGCACCCACGGCTTCCGCGCTCGTATGGCTACCCGTGGTGGCCGTGATGTGCTCAACGCACGTCGCGCCAAAGGCCGCAAGCGTCTGGCTGTATAAGCCAGCGTTTGTTAGCTGATCGCGTGGACAGCTGTCTTCAAAACGGCTCGACAGGCGAAGGTTCACACGACTTCGCGCGCGTTCGGCGTATCGTTAAAACGGATGAATTTTCATCCGTTTTTCGTTTGCGCCCTACGCATAAAAGCGCGCACTTTGTGCTCTACACCCGTCCGAGTGAGTTGCCGCATGCGCGGCTGGGCGTGGTGGTAGCAAAACGATTTGCGCCGCGCGCAGTCACGCGTAACACCATTAAACGGCTCACGCGCGAACTGTTCCGTCAGACCAGCCTGCCGGCGCTCGATTGTCTGGTGCGTTTAGCCAGACCGGTCAACAGCAAGGATGGTCCTGCCACCTCGGCGACGCTGAAAGCGGCGCTGCGGGTGGAATTGTCACGTCTGTTCGCCCAGGCCCGCACGATGCGGGCGCCGAAACCGGCCTTGCCATCGGCTGTGCCGCCTCCATCTGCTGCATCATGAAAAAATTACTACGTTTTCTGGTGCGCGCCTATCAGCTGCTTCTGAGCCCGCTGATGGCGCCTTCCTGCCGCTTTTACCCGAGCTGCTCGAACTATGCACTGGAAGCGTTACAAGTCCATGGCGCTGGCCGTGGTAGTCTGCTGACCATCAAACGCCTCTGCCGTTGCCATCCGTGGCATCCCGGTGGCCATGATCCGGTGCCGCCGGCCGGCAGTAAATCGAATTCTTCAACGACCGCTTGCGGTTGCAACCACTCCTGATAAGTAGCGTAATGGATATCAATAAACGTACCATCCTGTGGATCGTGTTTGCCGTGTCGCTGGTTGTTCTCTGGAACAACTGGCAAGTGTCGAATGGCCATCCATCGATGTTTGCAGCGCCTCCGGCACAGAGCGCCAAGGCGCCTGCCGCTCAGCCAGCAGCCCTGCCTGCGGCCAGTGCTACGGCTGGCACGCCGCCTGTTGCGGCCGCGGCCGTTAATGGTGCAGCGCCTGCTGCTGCGGAAGCGTTCAAGAGCGAACGCGTCACCATTACCACCGATCTGTTCCGGGTGGATGTCGACACGCTGGGCGGCACCATCCGCCGTCTGGAACTGCTGAAGTTCAAGGACGGTATCGATGCCACCAAAAATCAGGTGCTGTTCGATGTCGACGGCGCCACTGGTAAAGCGTATCTGGCCGAAACCGGCCTGATCGGCGCTGCCGGCTTGCCGAATCACCAGACCGGCTTCATCGCCAAGCCTGGTCCGCGCATGCTGAACGATGCCAACCAGATTCAACTGGTGCTGGAAGCGGAATCGGGCGGCGTCAAGCTGACCAAGACCTACACCTTCAAGCGTGGCGATTACGTGATCGATGTGCGTCACGACATCAGCAACGTGGGTACCGTGCCGGTCAAGCCTGAGCTGTATCTGCAACTGGTCCACGACGGCAACAAACCAGCCGGCGACTCGTATTTCAACAGCAGCTACACCGGCCCGACCCTGTACACCGACGCCGACAAGTATCACAAGCTGCAGTTCGAGAAACTGGAAAAAGCGGCAGTGGAAGCGGCCAAGACTGGCAAGGATGCTCTGCAGGATCACCCGACCAAGGCTGACAATGGCTGGTTCGCGATTTCGCAACACTTCTTCGTCTCGGCCTTCGTGCCGCAAGACAAGCTGGCACGCACCATCTTCACCCGCAAAGTGACCACCAACCAGTACGCTATCGGCGTGACCCAGCCACTGGGTACGCTGGCACCGGGCGCGACTATCAGCAATGATGCCCGTCTGTACTCCGGTCCGCAGGAAGAAAAACTGCTGGAACACGTCAGCCCGGGTCTGGAACTGGTGAAAGACTATGGTTTCCTGACCATCATCGCCAAGCCGATTTTCTGGGTCATGGACCAGATCCACAAAGCACTGGGTAACTGGGGCTGGACCATCATCGCCTTCACCATCCTGATCAAACTGGCGTTCTTCCCGCTGTCGGCCGCCGGTTACCGCAGCATGGCCAAGATGAAAGTGCTGACGCCGAAGATGCAAGCGATCCGCGAGCGTCACAAAGGCGATCCGGCCAAGATGAATCAGGCCACCATGGAACTGTACAAGGCCGAGAAGATCAATCCGCTGGGTGGCTGCCTGCCGATTCTGGTGCAGATGCCAGTGTTCATCGCGCTGTACTGGGTGCTGCAGGCTTCCGTGGAAATCCGCGGCGCCGCTTGGATAGGCTGGATCACCAATCTGGCTGCGCCGGATCCTTACTACATCCTGCCAGTGCTGTACGCGATCACCATGTATATCACCACCAAGCTGAACCCGGCTCCGGCCGATCCGATGCAGGCCAAGATGATGCTGTTTATGCCACTGGCATTCTCGGTGATGTTCTTCTTCTTCCCGTCCGGTCTGGTTTTGTACTGGGTCGTGAATAACATCCTGTCGATCGCCCAGCAGTACGTGATCACGAAGAAATTCGCGGTACCGGAAGCGGCCAAAAGCTAATCCCTGACAGCGGCAAGCTGTTGCATAAAAGCCCGTGTTGATCGCGGGCTTTTTTTTACTTGGTTACAATCGAACTATGAATATCGACTCTTCCCCAATCGCCGCGATTGCCACTGCACCGGGACGCGGCGGCATCGGCGTGGTGCGTGCCTCCGGCAAAAATCTGCAGGCACTGGTGACGGCCTTGTTCGGCAGTACTGTGCTGGTGCCGCGCCATGCCAGCTACCTGCCGTTCCGCCAGGCCGACGGCAGCATCATCGATCAGGGGATCGCGATGTTCTTCCCCGGCCCCCATTCGTACACCGGCGAAGATGTGCTGGAACTGCAGGGCCACGGTGGCCCCATCGTGCTGCAACTGTTGCTGGCGCGTGTGCTGGAAGCGGGCGCCGGGATGGAATTGCGGCTGGCCGAGCCCGGTGAATTCACGCGCCGTGCCTACCTGAATGACAAGCTCGATCTGGCGCAGGCAGAAGCGGTGGCCGACCTGATCGATGCCTCCACCGAAGCGGCCGCCAAATCGGCATCGCAATCGCTGTCGGGCGCGTTTTCGCGCACCGTCAACACGCTGGTCGATGGCGTGACGGGGCTGCGCATGCTGGTCGAAGCGACGCTCGACTTTCCTGAAGAGGAAATCGATTTTCTGGAAAAATCCGATGC
>JAIELO010000321.1 GCA_019752915.1 Burkholderiaceae bacterium | reverse complement strand
ACGCCCAGCAGCGCCATCTCGCTGAGGATGTCGTTGGCCAGCTTGCCGGTGCTGACCTGCGGCCCCACTGGTATCGGGTCACTGAGTTTGAGCGCCGCTGGTGGCGCGCTCTGTGTCGCCGTCTGCGCGGCAAGCTGTGCCGCCGACGCGGTCATCGTCCATGGCAGCAGCGCCCATGCCAGTAGCAGCACGGTTGTGCCGCCGCGACGTTTCAACCCCGTCTTCAAACCTGACTTCATACCTGACGCTTCCGCATTGAAAGGAAAGGCTTACCTTACACCGAATCGACCGGTTCCGGCGGATTTCGTGGCTGCCCGCAAGCCACCAGACTGGCTTTTTTGTCACCCCGGCCATCTGCTAGAATGCCGCCATGAGCAATTCCCGCCCCGTCTATTCCACTGAAACCGGCCGTCTGTGTCCGGATTGTGGCCAGCCACTGGCCAGTTGCCGCTGCAAAAGCGCGGCGCGCACCCGCCCAATGGGCGACGGCGCCATCAAAGTCTCGCGCGAAAGCAAAGGACGCGGTGGAAAAACCGTCACACTGGTAAAAGGCATGGCCCTTGATGCAGACGCGCTGGCGGCACTGGGCAAGCAGTTGCGCAGCGCCTGTGGTTCAGGCGGCACCGTCAAGGAAGGCGTGATCGAAATTCAGGGAGATCACTGCGAGCGCGTACTCGAGGCCCTGAAAAAACAGGGCTACCAGCCGAAACGGGTCGGCGGCTAGACGCCTCACCCGGCATCCGACCCGGCTTAGGCCGGGGTCAGGCCGGGGTCAGACCTGGGTCAGATCTGGATCAGACCAGGGTCAGCCCTGATTGGCAGCTGCCTCGCGCAGCTTGTCTTTCTTGCTCTTACGATGGCCCTTGATACCACCATTGACCGTATCCGTCACCGCATACACGGGTGGTGGCAGCGTTTCCTGCGCTTCGAAGCCGGGAATCTGCTCACGTTCCAGACGGATTTCCTGACGCTTTTCGATCAAGCGCAAGTGCTGCTCGGTTGCAGCACTGACGAAGCTGATCGCCACACCACTTTCACCGGCCCGGCCGGTACGGCCGATACGGTGGGTGTAATCCACCGCAGAACGGGGCAGATCGTAATTCACCACGGCAGGCAGACGGGCAATATCGATGCCGCGTGCTGCCACATCGGTCGCCACCATCACCTGCAGCCGGCAAGCCTTGAAGTCGCCCAGCACCTCGCTGCGGGCGCCCTGACTGAACTCGCCATGAAATGCCCCGGCGCGGATGCCGTTACGGTTCAATTTATCGGCCACGTGTTCCGCCGCATACTTGGTCGCGACGAATACCAGCACCCGGCTCCACTGGTTTTCCTTGATCAGGTGCTTGAGCAGCATGGTGCGCTGCGGCACATCGACCATGATGGCGCGCTGCACGATGTCGGGCTTACTGACCGGCTCGGACAGCACTTCCACCCGCGTCGGCTGATGCAGGATCTGCTCGGCCAGCGCCTGCACCCGTGGCGGGAAGGTGGCCGAGAAGAACAGGTTCTGGCGCTGCTGCGGCAGCATGCCCAGAATCCGGTTCAGCTCTTCACTAAAGCCCAGATCGAGCAGACGGTCCGCTTCGTCCAGTACCAGCATGGCGGTACGCGAAATCTTCAGGGCATTATGATCGAGCAGGTCGAGCAGCCGGCCCGGCGTGGCCACCACGATGTCGGCGCCGCCACGCAGCGCCATCATCTGCGGGTTGATCGACACCCCGCCAAACACGATCGCCACTTTGACCGGCATCGGCAGTTGCGCGGCCAGCTTGCGGATCGATTCACCCACCTGCACCGCCAGTTCGCGGGTCGGCACCAGCACCAGCCCGTGCAACTGACGCGCACCACTGCGGTTATCGAGTAGTGCCTGCAGCAGCGGCAACGCGAACGCCGCCGTTTTGCCGGACCCGGTCTGGGCTGCGCCCAGCACGTCGCCACCGCGCAGAATCACGGGAATCGCTTCGCGCTGGATGGCGGTCGGCTCCTGATAACCGATTTCGGTTACCGCGTTGACCAGTGGGGGAACAAGGCCCAGTGAAGAAAAAGACATGACGGCCTTCAAATAAACAATATCCCGCCAGTATAAGCTATGCGGCGATGTGTGCCGCCATGTATGCCGCCAGCGCAATTTGCCCTCGCTGCGCATTCGTGGGAACATAGGGTTTTCAAACCAGCGGACGCATATGATTAACTGGGACGCCCACGCCTGCCTGCCACAGCACCCGCAGGCCGACTTCACGCCGGTACAGCGACTGCACGATGCAGGCGTCAATTATGTCTCGCTCAACGTTGGCGCGGACATGAACCCGATTGCACAGGTGATGTCCGTGATCGCCGGCTACCGTGCCACCATCGCCGCCAATCCGGACCGCTACGTACTGGTTTCCAGCGTCGACGACATTATTCAGGCCGCCGCCGATGGCCGCATGGCGATCAGCTTCGATCTGGAAGGCGCCCTGCCGCTGCTGGACCAGCCGGAAATGGTCAAGCTCTACGCCCAGCTGGGCGTGCGCCAGATGCACTTTGCCTACAACCGCAATAACAGCGTGGCGGACGGCTGCCATGATCTGCCGCGCGGGCTGACGTCGCTCGGTCACAGCATGGTGGCAGCGGTCAATGACGCCGGCATTCTGCTCGACTGCTCCCACACTGGCCGCTTGTGCAGCCTCGATATCATGGCCGCATCGAGCCAGCCGGTGATTTTCAGCCATGCCAATCCTTATACGCTGGTGCCGCATGGCCGCAATATCACCGATGAACAGATCCGCGCCTGCGCAGCCACCGGCGGCGTGGTCTGCATTTCCGGCTTATCGTGGTTTCTCGGTCAGGAGCATCCGGGCGCCGAAGCCGTTGCGCGGCACGTCGCCTATGTGGCAGATCTGGTGGGCGTGTCGCATGCCGGCATCGGCCTCGATATCTGCTTTACCCAGCCCGGGCTGGACGACACGCCGCCCGGCGCCTTCGATCCGTCCTACTGGTGGCCGGCATCGGCGGGCTACAACCCCGAACGCCCGCCAACTTTCACGCCACCGGAAGTGTGGCGCCAGTTGCCACTGGCCTTGCGCAAAGTGGGCCTGAGCGACGCCGAAGCGGAACTGGTACTGGGGCGCAACATGATGCGGGTGGCCCAGCAGGTCTGGATCACCGCAGCCTAATCCCTAGGGAGCCACTACTTCTTGCTGGCGTCAAGCAACTGGCAATCCTCCTGATCGAACGCGCTCTGGAACTGCAGCTGCTGCCCGTCCACCTGCAGTGCCTTGATGGATGGCGTCACCAACTGGAAGCGCCCCGCTTTCAGACGCTCGATCAGGGCCGGGCAGGCATTGCCCGGCGCCGCCAGGCGTCCGAGTAACTGCCAGCGCCCCGCCTGACGACCGTACAGCGCCGGCCCCTGATAGCCGCTGCCGCGCAACAGCAGCACTTCCGGCTGTCCATCTCCATCCATGTCCGCCACCAGCGCATCGCACTGCACGCCCGGGGTGGTCAAACAGGCCGGCAGCATGTCGCCAGCGGTTTTGTCGCCGCCCGCTACTTTCCAGTTTTGCGTGATAAAACTCTCCGGCAGTTGCGCGCCCTGCGGCCACACCGTCAGGTTATCGCGCAAGGACAGCGGCTGGCTGCTGTTGTGCGTGCCCCACGGACTGAGTTCCTTGAGCGCCTTGTCAGCCTGCGTGCGGATCCATGCCGCATCCGGGCCACCACTCTGCTTTGCCAACTGGGCCAGCGCTGCCTGCCCGTAACGCTGCCCTTCGAAACGCAGATAATGGAAATCGAACTGCGCCGGCTTGGTGCGCCCTTTCGCCAGCCGCGCCATCTGGTTGTTGA
>JAIELO010000331.1 GCA_019752915.1 Burkholderiaceae bacterium | reverse complement strand
CCACTTGTAGAGCTGATTACGACGCAGACCTAGCTCCACCGCCAAGTCGGTAGCGCTCTGCCTTCCATCACGCAGCCGGGAAACCGCCATGCGCTTGAATTCGTCAGTGAAGACGGCCCTCTGCTTCGACGCCGACTCCACTGACGTTGGAGTAATTTCCCGTTTGGACGGCAATTGTTTCTTTTCCATGAATATCCTTTCAGGACGTATTGTCCCTTATTTGGATGTCCATGAAACCCGGGCTATCTCAATCTGACCCCGGTTTTTGCCTCCGCTTGTTTAGGTGTTGAGATCTTGCGGGGAGACTTCCATCCATTCGCCCGGCATCAAAGGGTGGCTGGCTAGCGAGATGCCGCCGATCGCGGTGCGCACCAGTCGCAGGGTGGGCAGGCCGACGGCGGCGGTCATGCGGCGCACTTGTCGATTCTTGCCCTCCTGCAGCGTGATTGCCA
Source organism: Burkholderiaceae bacterium (assembly GCA_019752915.1). Classification (GTDB taxonomy): domain Bacteria; phylum Pseudomonadota; class Gammaproteobacteria; order Burkholderiales; family Burkholderiaceae_D; genus Rugamonas. The sequence goes on along the minus strand of JAIELO010000331.1, from coordinate 3,409 downwards.
GCCAGCTGGTTGGCTGATCGGCGCGGTTGCGGATCGGCGGGTTGCGCGGCCATAACCACTGCGGTTCCTCGATCTGTACGGCCTTGCACGGTTTGGTCACAAAATCGCCCAGATCAAGCGGCGCCTGCAGTTTTGTCAGGCTGGCTGCATCCGGGACGCCTTCCACCTGTACCAGATAGACCTTGGCTTCCTTGTGGTCGGGGTGGGCAATCATGTGCTGCAGTTTGCCGTCGTCGGTGAGTAGCATCAGGCCTTCGCTATCGGCATCGAGCCGGCCAGCAGGGTAGATATTCGGGATGTCGAGATGATCGGCCAGCGTGGCGCGGCCATCCTGTTGCGAGAACTGACACAGTACCTGAAAGGGTTTGTTAAATAGAATGAGAGACATACTTTTCTTGGGGTGTTTTTGGTGTAGGCTTATTGGCCAGTATCTGAAAAACCGTAGCGCCTAGTAAAATACTCGTGCATAATGTGAAACGCCCGTCTTATGTCTTATAGAAGACTTCGGACAAATGTACCAACGTGCAACTAATTTATGCCTGGTAGCAGCTTGCTGCTTGCCGAGCGTCCACTTCGGAGAACACGATGTATCAACATATCAAAGTACCTGCCGACGGCAAAAAAATCACCGTCAACGCCGATTTTTCCCTGAATGTACCAGATAACCCTATCGTTCCGTACATCGAAGGTGATGGTACTGGCGTCGATATCAGCCCGGTCATGATCAAAGTGATCGACGCTGCCGTGGCAAAAGCCTACGCTGGCAAGCGCAAAATCAGCTGGATGGAAATCTACGCTGGCGAAAAATCGACCACCGTGTACGGCCCGGACGTCTGGCTGCCAGAAGAAACTCTGACGGTACTGAAAGACTATGTTGTTTCCATCAAAGGCCCTCTGACCACGCCAGTCGGCGGCGGCATCCGTTCGCTGAACGTGGCCCTGCGTCAGCAGCTGGATCTGTATGTCTGCCTGCGCCCAGTGCGTTACTTCACCGGCGTGCCTTCGCCAGTGAAAGAGCCAGAGAAGACCGACATGGTCATCTTCCGTGAAAACTCGGAAGACATCTACGCCGGTATCGAATACCAGCAAGGTTCCGAAGGCGTCAAGAAACTGATGGACTTCCTGATCAAGGAAATGGGCGTCACCAAGATCCGCTTCCCGGAAACCTCGGGTCTGGGCATCAAGCCAGTGTCGATCGAAGGTACCCAGCGTCTGGTGCGTAAAGCGATCCAGTACGCGATCGACAATGACAAGCCATCCGTGACCATCGTTCACAAAGGCAACATCATGAAGTACACCGAAGGTGGCTTCCGTGACTGGGCTTACGAACTGGCCATCAAAGAATTCGGCGCTGAACTGATCGACGGCGGCCCATGGTGCAAATTCAAGAATCCTAAGACTGGCAAAGACATCATCGTCAAGGATTCGATCGCTGATGCGTTCCTGCAACAGATTCTGCTGCGTCCAGCAGAGTACAGCGTGATCGCTACCCTGAACCTGAACGGCGACTACATCTCCGACGCACTGGCAGCACAAGTGGGCGGTATCGGTATCGCTCCGGGCGCCAACCTGTCCGACTCCGTGGCGATGTTCGAAGCGACCCACGGTACCGCACCGAAGTACGCTGGCAAAGACTACGTGAACCCAGGTTCGCTGATTCTGTCGGCTGAAATGATGCTGCGTCACATGGGTTGGGTTGAAGCGGCTGACCTGATCATCTCGTCGATGGAAAAATCGATCGATTCGAAAAAAGTCACCTACGACTTCGCCCGTCTGATGGAAGGCGCAACCCAGGTTTCGTGCTCGGGCTTCGGCGACGTCATGATCTCGCATATGTAATTCGTGCGTTAGCATATAGAGCCCGCTCCAGTGATGGAGCGGGCTTTTTTTATTCCCAAGCGGAGCGGGTGGATGGAGCAGGCATTGGAGGAACAGGCGCCGCAGGCGCCTAGTCTGTGGCAGGCGGTGCGTTACTGGCTGCTGCTGGGCTGTATCAGCTTTGGCGGGCCGGCAGGGCAGATTGCGCTGATGCATCAGGAACTGGTCGAGCGGCGCCGCTGGATCTCCGAGCGGCGCTTTCTGCATGCCTTGAATTACTGCATGCTGCTGCCGGGCCCGGAAGCGCAGCAACTGGCGACGTATATCGGCTGGTTGATGCATCGCACCCGCGGCGGTTTGCTGGCCGGTGCGCTGTTCGTGCTGCCATCCCTGGTGCTGCTGATCGTGCTGTCATGGCTGTACGCGGTGTACGGTCATCTGCCATTGCTGGCGGGCCTGCTGTACGGCATCAAACCGGCGGTGACGGCGATCGTGCTGCAGGCGGCCCACCGCATCGGTCAGCGCACTTTGCGCAATGGCTGGCTGTGGGCGATTGCCGGTGCGGCCTTTGTCGCGATTTTTGCGCTGCACTGGCCATTCCCGCTGATTATCGGACTGGCCGCGCTAGCGGGCTATGCCGGTGGGCGCTGGCGTCCTGCCGCGTTCAGCATGGGCGGCCATGGCGGTGCAGCGCAACAGCGCTATGGCGCCGCCGTGATCGATGATGCCACGCCAGTACCGCCGCACGCGGTGTTCCGCTGGCAGCGGCTGGCGAAGGTGCTGCTGTGCGGTGCGCTGCTGTGGCTGGTACCGATGGCGGCGCTGACGCTGGGGCTGGGCTGGCAGCATACCCTGACGCAGATGGCTTGGTTCTTCACCAAGGCGGCGCTGCTGACCTTTGGTGGCGCATACGCGGTGCTGCCGTATGTGTATCAGGGCGCCATCGTCGAGTATGGCTGGTTGCGTCCCGCGCAGATGATGGATGGGCTGGCGCTGGGCGAGACCACGCCCGGCCCGCTGATCATGGTGCTGGTGTTCGTTGGCTATATCGGCGCGTACGGACAGGCCTTGTTTGGCGCGCAGCAAGCGTGGCTGGCCGGAACGGTGGCGGCAGTGCTGGTGACGTGGTTCACTTTCTTACCGTCCTTCATTTTCATTCTGGCTGGCGGTCCGCTGGTTGAGGCCAGCCGCGATGATTTGAAACTGACAGCGCCTTTGACTGGCATCACGGCCGCCGTGGTCGGGGTGATCATGAATCTGGCACTGTTCTTTGGCTACAACGTTATGTGGCCGCAAGGGACGGGTGGTCAGCTGGATCTGTTTGCAGCGGGAATTGCGCTGGTCGCGGCGATTGCGCTGATCCGGTTCAAGCAAAAAGTGCCTCGAGTGATCATTTTCTGCGCGTTGACAGGGTTGCTTCACGGATACTTTGTGTAGGGCGGCAGCAACAGGGTAGAAAGTATCAGACGAAAAAAAACCTCGCTCTGCGAGGTTTTTTACATCTGCTGCTTAAGAAATTAAGCGGACTGGATGTTGGAAGCTTGCTTGCCTTTAGGGCCTTGCGTGACTTCGAACTGAACTTTTTGACCTT
>JAIELO010000376.1 GCA_019752915.1 Burkholderiaceae bacterium | reverse complement strand
GCGTCCCTTGATCTCGCGAGGATAGATCTCCTCGCGAGCCGCATACATCTTGATTACTTGTGGTGCAGAATCGTTCATTGTGCTGCCGGGGCGACTTCTTGAGCCGGAGCGGCCGGTTGGTTAACATCGTTGGACAGGCTCCAGACATAAGCCGCCAGAACATGCACTTTCGCATCGCCAAGGAACTCGGCAAACGCTGGCATGGTGGTGTTGCGACCTTTGCGGATGGTCTCCATGATGGTATCAGCACTACCGCCAAACAGCCAGATCTTATCGGTCAGATTCGGTGCGCCGATCGCCTGGTTACCTTTGGCATCAGCGCCGTGGCAAGCCATACAGGCAGCGAACTTCTCTTTACCGAAGGTAGCCTTGATCGGATCTGCGGTCGAACCGGACAGGCTCAGCACGTAGTGGGCGACGTTTTCTACATCCTTGTCGGTTCCCACTGCGGCACCCATCGGCGGCATCACGCCATTACGGCCATGCAGGATGGTTTCCTTGATGGTTTCCGGCGCACCGCCGAACAGCCAGTCTTTGTCGGTCAGGTTAGGGAAGCCTTTGTTACCGCGGGCATCCGAACCATGGCACTGGGCGCAGTAGGTCAGGAACAGACGTTCACCGATGGCGTGCGCCTTCGGATCGGCTGCCACTGCCTTCAGGTCCTGTTTCTGGAACTGGGCAAACAGCGGACCGTATTCGGCATCGGCAGCCTGCACTTCGGTCTGGTACTGACCCGACGATTTCCAGCCCAGCTTACCGGCGAAGCTACCCAGACCAGGGTACAGTGCCAGATAGGCCACACCGAACACGATGGTGATGTAGAACAGCCACATCCACCAGCGCGGCATCGGCGTATTCAGTTCCGACAGATCTTCGTCCCAGACGTGACCGGTGGTTTCACCCGGCTTGCTGACCACTTTCGATTGCGAGTACAGCAGTAGCGCGCAACCGATGATGCCCAGCACCGTCAGAACAACAATATATAAATCCCAGAAACCATTCGTAAAATCAGCCATGTTGCGCCTCCGTATCTTCGTCATCGAACGGCAGATTTGCCGCCTTGGCGAAATCGGCTTCCTTGTGGTGGACCAGAGACCACCACAGGATACCGGCAAACGTAATAAAGGAAATCACCGTCATCACGCTACTGGCGCGATCCAACAGGGTGTCGAGAGCCATGCTAGTTCCTCGTTTTAATTAAAGTACCCAGGCCTTGCAGATAGGCGACCAGAGCATCTTCTTCGGTTTTATCTTTCAGCTCTTCCGGAGCTGCGGCAATTTCAGCGTCGGTGTACGGATGACCCAGACGTTGCAGTGCACGCATTTTCGGAATCACACCTTCCGGTGCCAGCGCGGTTTTCGCCAGCCATGGGTAGTTCGGCATATTCGATTCCGGCACCACGTCACGCGGATTGTTCAGGTGGGTACGGTGCCATTCATCGCTGTAACGGCCGCCGACACGGGCCAGATCCGGGCCAGTACGCTTGGAACCCCACTGGAATGGACGGTCGTAGACGAACTCGCCAGCCACCGAGTAGTGACCATAACGCTCGGTCTCGGCACGGAACGGACGCACCATCTGCGAGTGGCAGTTGTAGCAACCTTCACGTACATAGATGTCACGGCCGGTCAGGCGCAGTGGCGAGTAAGGTTTCAGGCCAGCCACCGGCTCGGTAGTCGACTTCTGGAAGAACAGCGGCAAGATTTCTACGGCACCGCCAACGCTGATCACCAGCGTCACCAGTGCGATCAGCAGCCAGGGATTTTTTTCGATCCAGTCATGTGAAAATTTCATAGGTGCTCCGATATCAGGCGTGGCCGCTGGTGAGCGCAGGAATGCGCGCTACGGCGGTCTCGCGGTTACGCAAGGTCATCCAGGTGTTATAGCCCATCACGCACATACCGGTCAGGTACAGCAGGCCGCCGCTGAAGCGCACCACATAGTACGGATAGGTTGCTTTGACACTTTCCACGAAGGTGTAGGTCAGGGTGCCGTCCGGATTGACTGCGCGCCACATCAGACCCTGCATCACACCGGCAATCCACATTGCAGCGATGTACAGCACGATACCGATGGTCGCTACCCAGAAGTGCAGGTCGATCAGCTTGGTGCTATACATTTTTTGCTGACCAGCCATACGTGGCAGGATGTAGTAGATCGAACCCATGGTGATGAAGCCCACCCAGCCCAGCGCGCCACCGTGAACGTGTGCCACGTTCCAGTCGGTGTAGTGCGACAGTGCATTGACAGTCTTGATCGACATCATCGGACCTTCGAAGGTCGAGATACCGTAGAACGACAGCGACACGATCATGAATTTCAGGATAGGGTCGGTGCGCAGTTTGTGCCAGGCGCCCGACAGGGTCATGATGCCGTTGATCATACCGCCCCACGATGGTGCCAGCAGAATCAGCGAGAACACCATACCGAGCGACTGAGTCCAGTCTGGCAGTGCGGTGTAGTGCAGGTGGTGCGGACCCGCCCACATGTAGGTGAAGATCAGCGCCCAGAAGTGCACGATCGACAGGCGATACGAGTACACCGGACGTTCGGCTTGTTTAGGAATGAAGTAGTACACCATCCCCAGATAGCCAGCGGTCAGGATGAAGCCCACCGCATTGTGACCATACCACCACTGGATCATCGCATCCTGCACACCGGCGTATGCCGAGTAGGATTTGAACAGGGTTGCAGGCATGGAAGCACCGTTAACCACGTGCAGGATCGTCACGGCCAGAATGAAGGCAGCGAAGAACCAGTTAGCCACGTAGATGTGCTTGACCTTACGGGTCAGCAGGGTGCCGAAGAACACCACGGCGTAGGCAATCCACACCACGGCGATCAGCAGGGTGATCGGCCATTCGAGTTCGGCGTATTCTTTACCGCGGGTCAGACCCAGTGGCAAAGTCACGACGGCGCTCAGAATCACTGCCTGCCAGCCCCAGAAGGTGAAGGCAGCCAGCTTGTCCGAGAACAGACGCACCTGGCAGGTACGCTGCACCACGTAGTACGAGGTGGTGAAAAGTCCGCAGATACCAAACGCGAAAATCACCGCGTTGGTGTGCAGAGGCCGCAGACGGCCGTATGTTAACCATGGAATGTCCAGGTTCAACGCCGGCCATGCCAGTTGGGCGGCGATAATGACGCCGACCAGCATGCCGATGATTCCCCAGACCACGGTGGCGATTGCGAATTGCTTCACAATCTTGTAGTTGTAGTTCTGTGCAAGGTCCACTTGAAGTTCTCCCAAGAACGCTTTGATGATGTGGGTCAAAGGTTACTTAGGTGAGACTTAAAAAACCTTGATATGGATCAAAATATCCCTGATGAATCATTCTTAAGAGATATTTCTTCAGCCGCGAGCGCAGCTGAAGAACAAGGGGCAAAGCGCGGCGACCGCCGCACTGGACTTACTTGGGTGGCTCTTCGAGCGGTGGTTTGTCGTCATCCTGCAGCACGCGCAGGGCCGGGCCGACCAGATCTTCGAACTGGCCGTCATCGGAGGCGCGGAAGAACACCCACAAGGCGACAAACACCAGCAGCACACTCAACGGTATGAGCAGATATAAAGCTTCCATCACGCTCCCCTTCTGAGTCGTAAGGCATTGGCCACCACCACGGCCGAACTGAGCGCCATGCCGACGCCCGAAATCCATGGATTGATCCAGCCCAGCGCAGCAGCCGGGATCGCGATGCCATTATACAGGCTGGCCCACCACAGATTCTGGCGGATTACCCGCATGGTACGAGCGGCCACGTCAGCACTGAGCGCCACCGAGTCGATCCGGCCACTCAGCAGCACCGCGTCGGCATGGGCTTGCGCCAGCGCGGCCCCGGCGCCCATCGCGAACGAGACATCGGCAGC
>JAIELO010000212.1 GCA_019752915.1 Burkholderiaceae bacterium | reverse complement strand
GATTACCGATGATGCCGCCTTCGAGGCGCGCAGCATGAATCGCAGCGTCACGCTGGAAGGCAACACCGACGTGCTGGTGACCGGGCAGGCGGAGCTGCTGGCACGTGCCATCGAAAACGTGGTGCGCAACGCTATCAAACACAGTCCAGAGCAAGGCAAGGTGTTACTGCAGGCCGAGACTGTGCAGGACGGACGCTGGCTGATGCTGCGGGTAGTCGATCACGGACCCGGCGTAGCTGAGGCAGATCTGGAAACCATCTTCCAGCCCTTCTTCCGCTCCAGCAATGCCGGCGTGGAAGGCCACGGACTGGGGCTGGCCATTGCACGCCATGTCATCGAAGCACATGGCGGGAAAATAAAAGCCACCAACCGGGCGGAAGGTGGCTTGTGTGTCGAGATGCTGCTACCGCTAAAACGCTAGGCTTGCTGCGGCAACACTCTCAGGCGGTGGTATCGATCACGCTACCGAGCGTGTCGTAACGCCTGGTGCTGCTGGTGCTATTGCTAGTACTATTGCTATCGGTACTCGCAGCATTCTGCGCTGTACTGCTTTGCGAACTCGCCTGATTCGCAGCCTGTAGCGCAGCCTTCTGCGCAGCAGCAGATTGCAGTGCGGCAATCTGGGCCTGAATCGCTTGCACCTGCACTTCCAGCAGTTCAGCCTTCTTCTTGCCCGACTCCGAGGTGTCTTTATTGGCCTCGACCAGATCCTTCTGCAAACCCTGCAATTGCTTCTGTAACGCTGCAATCGCACTGCTGCTATCGGAACTACCGCTGGCGCCACTTGCCGCCGTACTCGATCCCACTGCGCTGACCATCTTTACCTCCCAAAAACATTACCAATAATATTGTTATCGGCAACATTTACGCAGGAGCCAGCCTGCGTCATGTAAAGATGGGTAAAGCGCTTGAACTGCTTAGGCCTTCGGCAGCGTGACGCCGTGCTGACCCTGATATTTGCCGTTGCGGTCTTTGTACGACACGTCGCAGACTTCGTCGCTCTCGAAGAACAGCACTTGCGCGCAACCTTCGCCAGCATAGATCTTGGCAGGCAGCGGCGTGGTATTCGAAAATTCCAGCGTGACATAACCTTCCCACTCTGGCTCGAACGGGGTCACGTTGACGATGATGCCGCAACGCGCATAGGTCGATTTACCGAGGCATACCGTCAGCACGCTACGCGGAATGCGGAAGTATTCCATGGTACGGGCCAGTGCGAACGAGTTCGGTGGAATAATGCAGACATCGCTTTTAACATCGACGAAGGAATTCGAATCGAAGTTCTTTGGGTCAACAATGGTGCTATTGATGTTGGTGAACACCTTGAATTCATCCGCACAGCGAATGTCGTAACCATACGACGAGGTGCCATAGGAAATGACCTTGCGGCCATCTTCTACTCGTACCTGATCAGGGAAGAATGGTTCGATCATCCCGTGCTGCTCCGCCATCCGGCGTATCCATTTATCGCTTTTAATCGTCATCGCAAGGCATTCCTTCATTCCAGGGCGGCGCCACAGCGCCGGATGCCCGAGATTTTACGCGAAAGCCCTGCCCTGAGACAGTTTTTTCCCCGTTTCCTCGAGCAAATTGGCGATCATGGCGCGGGTTTCCTGCGCTGCCAGCTGGGGCGACTCCATCGGGAACAGATGTCCGCCCGGAATGATGCGGAAATGCTGTCCCACCAGTGCCTGCGTATGGGTGTGGCCAGACTGGCTGGTTTCCCACGAATCGGTGCCACCGATGAAGCCGATCGGCGTAGGAAATGGGCGTCGCACCAGCGCGGACAGGTGGTGCGGCAAGCTGGCATAAATTCTCGTTTCCACTTCCCGGGTAAAGCGCAGTTGCACACCATCAGGATGGGGCTTCAGGCCACTGGCGATGTAGTCGGCCAGCACCCCGGGCGCCCATGCCGCAAACAGATCCTTGCTGGCAAAATGCTGGTAAGCGGCCTGCGCATCGGGCCAGACATTGCGACGGCGTATGGAAAATTTGGCAGGCGGCACGCGGAAGGCGTTACCGCTCAGTTTGATCAGACGCCAGAATAAGGCGCGCCAGCCCGCCACCACCGGCGCATCGAGCATCACCACGCAGCGCACCAGATCGGGCCGGGCACGCGCCACCATCAGACTCAGCATGCCACCCAGCGAATGGCCGACCAGAATCACCGGCTCCGTGTAGCGCGCGCTCAATTCGCTGATATATTCCTCGACCAGCTTGGGCCAGCCATCACTGACGGGATAGTCGCTACGATGACCGTGCATGTCGAGCGCCTGAATCTCGAAATCCTGTTCCAATGCGGCAAAATATTGCCGGTACACGCCAGCCGGATAGCTGTTGGCATGCGCAAAATGCAGCTTGGGCTTACTCACAAGCGGTCTCCCTGTCATGGTTATCGGTCGATTGTAATGGCAGTCCACCTGCCCAAGATGGGGGAAAAGCTCTAATTTAGCGTCCGTACCAGTAACGGGCCTGCTGCTGGCGATAGCCCGAGATGTGCAGCTGCTGGCCGAAATCGAGTGTGATTGCGCCGTTCTGGTCGGTGCGCCAGCAGGCGATGGTCCGCCCGGCATAGCGCGCCCAGACCAGCGCATGGGGATGATGGTAGCGGTTGCGGTAGCCAAGCTGGAACACCGCATGCCGGGGCGCTACCGCCTGCAGAAATTCTACCGTGGAAGAGGTCTTACTGCCGTGATGTGGGGCGAGTAGGACGTCGGCACGTAGTTGACTCCCATACTGCTGCACCAGCGAGCGCTCCTGCGCCGCTTCGATATCGGCAGCGAGCAGCATGCTGCCACCACGCGCCGTGACTTTCAAGGTGCAGCCGCGCGCATTCGGCTTGAGCGAGGGGTCCGCATAACTGTCGGCGGCAGGATGCAGGAACTCGAACTGCACGCCATCCCATTCCCAGTGCTGTCCGGCAATACAGGGCAGATGCCGTCTTGCCGCGCGCCGCAGCGGATGTCCGGCAGGCAGCGATGACTGCAGCAATGTCACCGGCAGAGCATCCAGCACAGCCCGTGCACCACCGGAATGGTCCATGTCACTATGGCTAAGCACCAGCATGTCGAGACGGCCAATACCGCGTGCCCGCAGGTACGGCAGCAGGACGCGCGCACCGGCATTGGCATCGGGCCCATAGGCCGGGCCGGTGTCGTAGAGTAGCCGGTGCTGCGCCGTCTCGATCAACAGCGCCATCCCCTGCCCCACATCGAAGGCCGTCACCCGCAGTGCGCCCGCTGGCGGATGGGTCGGCTCGGCAGCCAGCAAAGGAAGCCACCCTGCCAGCCCCAGCCAGCGCACCGGCCAGCCACGCGGTGCCAGCAACCACAGCGTGCCCCACATTGCCCAGCAAAATAGCGCGAAAGACGGGGTCGGGGCACTCCAGACAGCCCACGGCAAGGCCGCGCACCACGCCAGCGTTTGCGCCAGCCACGCCACCAGTGCATGGGCTGCCAGCAGCGGGCCGGCAGCGAACGCGCCCGGCAGCACGCTACCGAGCAGTGCGAGCGGCGTCACGACCAGACTGATCAGGGGAATAGCGATCGCATTCGCCAGCGGGCTGACCAGCGACACCTGCGCGAATAGCAGCATACTCAACGGCACCAGTCCCAAGGTCACGGCATACTGTGCCCGCCCGGCCGCCGTCAACAGAGCACCTGCCATCAGCCAGCGCTCGCCATGTTGGTGGGCGTGGGCATGACCACCACCCGCATACACCAGCACCGCGACCGCAGCAAACGAGAGCCAGAAGCCGGGCCAAAGCACGGCCCATGGATCGAGCACCACTACCACCAGCAGGGCGCAGGCCAGCACGTGGCTGATGCTGGCCATCCGCTTGCTCCATAAGGCCACCGCCAGCACACACAGCATGTA
>JAIELO010000414.1 GCA_019752915.1 Burkholderiaceae bacterium | reverse complement strand
GTGCCTGCCCGTTGGCGGAAAATACCACTAGCGTAGTTCCGACCGGCGCAACATCGCCCGCCTCGCAAGCCTGGGCGACCAGTGTGTCACCCAGCCCTGCCAGATCGGTGCGTGGCGCACGGCGGCGGAAGAAGAAACCCATTCCTATTCCTGGTCCGGCAATACGGTAAAGGTGGCGCCGGTTTGCTGAAAGTGCCGGGCAGGCGCCTCGGCAAACGGCCATGCAGCTTCACATTCACCATCGCCATCCAGACACCCCTGCAATATCAGCGTCCCCTGTCCATCCTGTACACGTAGAGCCAGTGCCTGCTGCATGGCGGGCGTGGCGAACGGCGCGTCGGCCACCAGCGCGAGAATCACCCGCCAACCTGCCGTACCAGGGACAAAGTCCAGCGTCCAGTAGCCATCCTCCGTGCGCAAGGTGGTCAGCGCCGTATCCGTTGCGGCCGCGCGCAGCAGCCCCTGACTGCCGGACCAGCCAGACAGCATCGATGCCAACGACGCGGTGTGCGGCCTGAGTTCCTGCACTGATGTCGTCGATGGCGCCTGCACCCGCATTGTCGCCCGTGTCTGCGCCAGATGGCGGAAGCGGCGCAAGGTCAGCGGCGACGCCTGCAAGGCCTGTCGCTCGGCCGTCGTCAGGGGACGGCTGCCGTCCAGCGCCATCTGCAGCGTCGCATCGGCCAGCATCAGCCGGTCGCCGGGTACGGCGCGGTCCAGCAGCAGGCGCTCCTGCAATCTCGCTTCCAGCTCGGTGAGTGTGGGTTTCACAGCATACTCCTTCATTGTGCCGCACTGCGCGGGGCAGCATACAGCTTGTCGATCGCTTCATTGCGGCGCTTGCGCAGGGTCGGCATCGAGATTTCCGCCAGCGCCGCCAGTTGCTGCAGCGTCGGCAGTTCACCCGTTGCCGGATCCAGCCACACATCAGGATAACTGTCATCGGCAACCCCGAGCAGTTTGTGATACACGGCCAGCCGGATCGGTAACGCTTCCTGCGCCAGCACCCGCACGATCCAGCTGCCCTCCTGTTGCGCCAACCGTGCCAATTTCAGATAGCCGGGGGGCAGGGAAACGGCGACGGCAAGCGCCTGTTCCAGCGCCTGTGTCGCTTCGTCGGGTGCATCACCGGCGTCCGGAGGCAGCGTCAGGCTAGCATCGCCGTCCTCGTCCTCATCGTCCGCATCGTCCACATCATCGACTTCGCGTTCCGGCTCGGCCAGCAATTGATCCGGATAGGCACACGCGCCGAGCGCCGCAGCTTGCTCCGATTCGTTCAACACGCGCCAGTAGTCTTCCAGCCATGCGCCTGCTTCCCCGGCATCACTAAGAAAATCGTCGGCCCGGTCGCCATTGGCGGACAGCTGCTCATATTCGCCGATTTCGCACAGCATGGCAGCGATTTTTTCCGGACTGTTTTTCAGACTGGCGAAGCGCTTGGAACGGGTGTGCAGCGGACCGACTGCCCCCGTGAACTGTTCCAGCGTCGCGCTCCACGCGATAATCCACTCGGCCTTGCATCCGGCGACGGACTTCATCTGGCGCACTTCGATCGGACTGCCGTGCAGGGTACGTCCCAGTATCGCTCCGACCTGTCCGGTATGCGACTGCCAGTCGGCAAATAGCGCAGCAATGTCACGGTAGGCCGTATCGAGCATGCGATAGGTGTAAATACGGTTCGGCGAGCAATCGCGCCCGGTCGCCACCGTATAGGCATCGGCGTCGATACGGTCGCGCAGACCGGCATACATATCATTGACTTTCTTGCGCAGCATGGCTTCCGCGGCGGCCTGCTGCCAGAAGGCGCCGCTGCGGGCATACTCGCTCTGCAAGGCGGTGAGCAGGCCTTGCCAGAACGCTGGCTGGGCGGGCAACTCGTACAGCAGACCGACGGCCAGTTCGGCCACACTATCGCCATAGCTATTGCCCTCGGCACTGCCTCGCGCTGTGCGTGCGCACGCGTGCAGCAGCGCTCCCGCCGTCTCGACGTAGCGCTCCAGCAGTGCCGGGTCCTGCAAATCCTGGGGCGCAAGCTGACGTAATACCTGCACGCTGGCCTGTCCCAGCAATTTACGCACTTGTTCCCAGCCGTGCTCCTGATAGCGGGTTCCTGGCAGGCGCATACTTTCCTGTTCTGTAATGGATAAAAGTTCCGCACAGGGCGGACGCCTCAAGATCATCGCACATCGGGGCGCTCCCCAATTGCGCAGTCACAGGCCTATTTCTGGCTCTGTTCCGGCTTCTGCGCCACCGGCTGTCCCGCCAGTGCCGTCAGCAGGGACGCCAGTACCGGCGCAGCATGTTCACCGCCGGTCGCCTCGGAATGGCTGACAAAGACCGCCATCGCCAGCCGGTGCTGCTGGCCCGGCAAACTGCCCGGCTCCAGCCAGCCCGTGAACCAGACGGTGGCACTGTGTTCGCCGCTCGGTGCCGTGCCGGTTTTACCATACAGGCCACGCCGCAGCGGCGCCAGTGCCGCCGCCCGGAATGCCCCGGCACCAGTGCCGACATCGACCACGCCTTTCATACCGGCGCGGATGCGATCGAGCCGAATCCCTATTGGCGCCTGGCGCACCACGCTACTGGTCGTGCCATCCAGTGCCAGCAGCAGACGTGGCGTGACCACACTTCCCTGCCCGATCGCCGCCGAGGCCAGCGCCATCTGCAGCGGAGTGACCTGCATGCGCAGGCCGATACTCATCTGACGCAGTTCGTGACGGGTATGGATAGGATCGATGTGCGCTGGCGTCGCCTGCAAAGCGTCCCAGCTGCGCCAGTCAAAGTCGGCCGGCAGCAGGCCACCGTCGAGACGCAGCGGCTGTTCGAAACCGAGCCGGTGTGCTGCCGCGACGATGGGCCGCACGGCGTCGAGCGCATCGGCGTCGAGTGCCTGCAGATCCGGTGCGCCGCCTTCTGCGCGACCAAACAGGGAACGGTCGCTCAACTCGCCCGACCAGGCAAACCACGTGTTCAGGCTATACGTGAGCGCCTGTGCCAGTCCCAGACGACCATCCTGCGCACGCCGGTCCAGACTCTGTTCGCGGAAATTGGTAATGTGCGCCAGCCGTGGATTGAGCGGATAGCTGGCCGCATCGGTCTGGAAGCCAAAGCCACGCTGCTGCGCCAGCCGGTTGATCGCGGCCAGCGGCATGCCTGCCAGCAGCGCGTCGATTTGCGGATCGTGCTGCGCGGCCAGCTCCAGCCCCAGCGCGCTGACCACCTTGAAAGTCGAACCGGGACTCTGGTGTGCGCCGCCATCATGCTGCCATGCGGGCAGGCGCAAGGGACTGCGCGCCGGGCTAGTACGATCGAAGTCACGCACCTCCGCCCAGTTGGCGGGGTTGACCGCCCCCGCACCGGCGCCGGCTGCCGCCAGAATGTCGCCCGTTTCGGCATCGAGTATCACCAGCCCTGCATGGCGACCTTCCGGCACGGTTTGCGCAGCGACGCAGGCGCCGCCCTCCCAGCGGCCGTGGCGCAAGCCCACGCAGTCCAGCAGCTGCTGGCTCAGTTGCTGCAAGGGTAAATCCAGTGTCAGGCGGGCTGCTTGCGGCTGCTGCGGCAAGCGCGCCAGCATACCGCTCACACTACTTGCATGGTCACTGCCCAGTCCGACCAGCGGCCCCAGTCCCGCCTGCAGTGCTGCCGGAGTGGCGCTGCCGTCGCGCCACAGCGGCGTAGCATGGCGGTCAGTCAGCTGCAGCGTCGTTGACAGTGCCGCCGATTGCCCCGCCGGGTTGCTGCGCGCAGATGCCGGTGCAGCAAGGGGCAAGGCCTGCCAGCGGATGCGTCCCTGATCCAGCCACAGATGCCGGTACTTCTGGTCTTCCGGCGAATGGAAGGCCAGCGCTGCGACATCCAGCTGCACGGCGCGGA
>JAIELO010000087.1 GCA_019752915.1 Burkholderiaceae bacterium | reverse complement strand
ACTTCCATCTGCTCGGCGATGATTACTTCCGACGGCAGGATCAGTGCCAGTTCGCGGAATGCCGGATCCAGCGTGGCATCGGTCAGTACGGCGCGCTGCGCTTCGATAAAGGTGCTATCGAGTTTCAGCACGGCCGCGCTGCCATGCGCGCTGATTTGTGCGGTCAGCTTGAGCAGACGCGCCATTGCCAGTCGCTGACCAGCCTCCCAGCGGTTCACCGGATCGCTGTCATGGCGGAACAGGTGCAGCAACTCGTCGTCCGTGTAATCGTATTCCAGCACCACCGGGGCGGAGAAGTCGCGCAGGATCGATGGCGTTGGACGTTCATCGACATTGCGGAAGCGGAAAATCTGCTCCTGCTCCGTCAGTTCCAGCACCACCGTGGCGGCGCCGCGCGGATGCTCGCTACCTTCCAGCAGCAGCGGCATATCCTTGCCCTGCGCGTCGAGCAGACCGACAGCGACGGGAATATGGAACGGCAGCTTGTCCGGCTGGCCTGCCGTGGCAGGGCAACGCTGGCTGAGGATGATGTCGAAGTTACGTTTGACAGCATCGTAACGGGTACGTGCCGTGACTACCGGCGTACCGGCCTGACTGTACCAGCGCTCGAACTGACGCAGATCGCGGCCGTTGGCGTCGGCCATCGCGGCACGGAAGTCATCGCACTCCACCGCCTGTCCGTCATGGCGGGCGAAGTACAGATCCATACCTTTGCGGAAGCCTTCGCGGCCGACCAGCGTCTGGTACATGCGCACCACTTCGGCGCCCTTTTCATAGACCGTCACGGTGTAGAAATTATTGATCTCGACGAAGGAGTCGGGACGCACCGGATGCGCCATCGGCCCGGCATCTTCCGGGAACTGGGCCTGACGCAGCGTGCGTACCTGATCGATGCGGGTGACCGCACGGCCGCTGTCGGTGCCGATCATGTCGGCGCTGAATTCCTGATCGCGGAACACCGTCAGGCCTTCTTTGAGCGACAACTGGAACCAGTCGCGGCACGTGACGCGGTTACCGGTCCAGTTGTGGAAGTATTCGTGGCCGACCACCGCTTCGATACCGGCGTAATCAATATCGGTCGCCACGCGCGGATTGGCCAGCACGAACTTGGTGTTGAAAATATTCAGCCCCTTGTTCTCCATCGCGCCCATATTGAAGTCGCCCACGGCGACGATCATGAAGCGGTCCAGATCGAGCTCCAGGCCGAAGCGCTCCTCGTCCCAGCGGATCGAGTTTTTCAGCGACTGCATCGCGTAATCGGTCTTATCGAGATTGCCCTCTTCCACCCAGACCTGCAGCAGCACGCTGCGGCCGGACTTGAGCGTGAACTGCTCTTCCTGACATACCAGGCGCGCCGCGACCAGCGCGAACAGATACGACGGCTTCTTGAACGGGTCTTCCCACTTGGCGTAATGGCGGCCATCGTCGAGCTCACCGGACTCGATCAGATTACCGTTCGACAGCAGCACCGGATAACGGGCCTTATCGGCACGCAGCATCACGGTGTATTTCGCCATCACATCGGGACGATCGGGGAAATAGGTAATCCGGCGGAAGCCTTCCGCCTCGCACTGCGTAAAGAAATTGCCGTTCGAGACATACAGCCCGGACAGCGAAGTATTGTCAACGGGCGCGCACAGCGTTTCGATTTCCAGCACAACCTGCGCCGGCGCACGCGGAATCGTCAGCACCGACGCCTCGATGGTGTACTCGGACGGTGCCAGCGTACGGCCATTCAGGCGCAGCGCCACCAGCTCCAGCTCCTCGCCGTGCAGCACGATGGAACGGCTAGGGCTGGCCGGGTTGTGCTGCAGCGTAATGCGGTTGGCAACGATGGTGCGCGCGGGATCCAGATCGAAACCGAGCTCCACTGTTTCCACCAGATAACTTGGTACGGTGTAATCTTTACGGAATATCGTCGGTGGAGTGCTATCTATACGCATGAAAAGCCCGGAAATCGTCAGCAAAAGCCTATTTTACCAATACCAGCGCCGCCGGTCGCCCAAAACCGGGGTCAGCTTCCACAGCGGCGGTAACTTTCTGTAAGATTCTGGCAAGGGCGCATCCGCCGTTCTACACTATAGGGTGCCCCATGACGACTAACTTTGTAGAGGTCATATCGTGAAGAAAATCGCTTTCCTTGCCGCAGCGGCGCTGGTTCTGCTGAGCGGCTGCGCCACCACTATCCGTAGCGACGTTACCGCGTTCAACGCCTGGACTGCCGAGGCGCGCGATCAGACTTACGCCTTCGAGGCGCCGCAGGGCGCTGACGATACGCTGGAATACCGCAGCTATCAGGTGCTGGTGAGCCGCGAACTGGAGAAGCTGGGCCTGCATCAGGCAACGGCTGATCAGTCGGCGAAATTGCTAGTGGGAATGAAATTCAGCACCATCGACCATCCGGTGCGCATCGTCGAGGCGCAGGATCCCTTCATGGTCGGGCCTTACTGGGGTCCGGGCTGGGGGCGCTATGGCTGGGGTTATAGCCGGCTCGGCTACCGGCCGTACTTCTATGATCCGTTCCGTTACGGAGCACCGCTGATGGTGACCGAGCGCATCAAACATGAATACCAGCGCCAACTGCGCATCACCATCAATGCCACCGATGGCCGCAAGCTGTATGACGTTACCGTGAACAATACCAGTCGCGTTGCTGCCACGCCTCAAGTCATGCCGGCGCTGGTGCAGAGTGCCTTTACCGGCTTCCCCGGCGAGAACGGTGTGCCACGCCGCGTCGATCTGGAACTTAAACCGCAGGGCGAAGTGGCCAGCAGTGCGCCGGCCAAGGCTGGCTAGAAAATCGGCGCTTTCCAGCGCGCCTGACTGGCAAGCCGGGAAGCGCACTGAAACTGCGAACGCGTCGCAGTCAAGCTCATGTATGAGCATGCCAACAGCCGGAACTACCGGCTGTTGGTCATTTACGGCAGCAGGATCGAGGAACCGGTGGTTTTGCGCGCTTCCAGTTCGGTGTGGGCACGTGCCACGTCGGCCAGTGCGTAGCGCTGGCGCACGTCGATTTTGACGGCGCCGCTGGCGACTACCCCGAACAGTGACTTGGCGGCCGCTTCCAGCTCGGCACGGGTCGACATATAGGCCATCAGCGACGGCCGCGTCACAAACAGCGAGCCACGATTGGCCAGCTCGCTCAGGCTGAACGGATCCACCGGCCCCGAGGCATTGCCGAAGCTGACCATGGTGCCTAGCGGACGCAGACAGTCGAGCGAGCCGATAAAGGTGTCTTTGCCGATCGAGTCGTAGACCGCTGTGACGCCTTTGCCACCCGTGATCTCGCGCACCCGCTCGGTGAAATTCTCGCGGTTGTAATTGATCACATGGTGCGCACCGTTGCGGGTAGCCAGTTCGGCCTTCTGGTCCGAACCCACGGTACCGATCAGGGTCACGCCCAGCAGCTTGGCCCACTGGCAGGCAATCAGCCCCACGCCACCGGCAGCGGCATGGAACAGGATCGTGTCGCCCGCCTTCAGCTGCACGGTACGGTGGAACAGATACTGCACCGTCAGCCCTTGCAGCATCATCGCGGCAGCCGTCTCGAAATCGACGTTATCGGGCAGTACCAGCAACTGCGAAGCTGGCAGATTGCGCGCTTCCGCATAGGCACCGATAGGGCGTCCGGCATAGGCCACCCGGTCGCCCACTTTGACTTCCGTGACGCCCTCGCCCACCGCTTCCACCACGCCCGCGCCTTCCATACCCAGCCCGCCGGGCAGCGGCTGTGCATACAGGCCGGTACGGAAATACACGTCGATGAAATTCAGCCCGATGGCATGCTGGCGCACTTGCGCTTCGCCGGGACCGGGCGCGCCCAGTTGCACGTCCACCAGCTCCATCACTTCCGGGCCACCGACGCGCTGAATTTGGATTACCTTGGTCATCTTGCCTCCTGTGTGAGCTAGTCTAGCGCCGTTCAGGCGCTGG
>JAIELO010000428.1 GCA_019752915.1 Burkholderiaceae bacterium | reverse complement strand
TCACCGTTTCAATCAGATTCAAGCCTTTGCCAACGGCAATGCCGTCGACCGAGGTGGTCGCGCCGTTACTGGCGATGATGGCCGGCTGATGCACCGTTCCGGCCAGACCGGCGAGCGGTGTGTCTTTGAACGTTTTGTTCACTATGGCAGCGCCGGGCTGATATTCGATCGCCAGCGTCACGTCGCCAGTGCCGCTTAGCTGGCTCGGATCGACAATGAAGGTCACCCCTTTCAGTTTGTCCACCCCGTTAAACTGGACGGTAATACTGCCATCGGCACGCACCGCGCCTTGCACCTGCGCGCTAGCATCCGTCAGGTCGGGAATGCTGGCCAGTGCACCTTTCAGACTGCTCAGGCCGTCCTTCACGGTGGCATCGGCAGACCCGAAGTTGCTCAGCAGTTTCCCGGCGGCGTTGGCCAGATGCTGGAGCTGGGTCAGGGTCAGAGGGGTGGAGACAGTGGGCATGGTGAACTCTCGGGGCAGGGTGGGGCGAGCCCGCTGAACACGGTGCGGGGCTGAAATTGTGGAAGTGATAATATCGAATCGACAATAATCTGGATGTCACTAGAACTAGTGACAAGTGCGCTGGCCCCGACCGATATAATGGTGGGAAAATCTCATGCGCTAGTTTGCGGCGCGCCCGTTCATGACCCTAGAAAGTACCCCGATGCCGCCCCGTAGTGACTGCGCGCGCATCCACATTGTTCTGGTCGAAGATGACGAGAACGTTCTGGCTGCCCTCAGCAGCGCCATCGCGTCAACACCCGATATGAAGCTGGTGCATACGGCCGGGACCCGGGCGCAGGCGCTGGCCTTGCTGGCGCTGGCGCCGGCGGACGTGTTGCTGGTCGATCTGGGCTTGCCGGATGGCTCGGGTATCGATGTGATCAGCGCGGCCCAGCAGGCATGGCCTAGCTGCGCCATCATGGTGTCGACCGTGTTCGGCGACGAACTCAATGTGATCCGCTCGATCGAAGCGGGGGCCAGTGGCTACCTGCTGAAAGACAGTGCGCCTTACGCCATGATGGATGAAATCCGCAGCCTGAATGCTGGCGGCAGCCCGATCAGTCCGCTGATTGCGCGCCAGATGCTGGTGCGTTTCCGTCAGGATAGCAAGCCCCTTGCGGCGCCGGCGCAGCCCGCCGCGCCAAGCCCGGCATCGGCGCCGGCCACGCTGTCACCCCGCGAGCATCAGGTGCTGGAGTTGATTACCAAGGGTTTTACCTACGACGAGGTCGCCGGTCTGATGCAGGTTTCACGGTATACCGTGATGACTTTTGTGCGCCGCGTCTACGCCAAGCTGGAAGTGAAGTCCAAGGCGGAAGCGATCTATGAAGCGCGCCTGCAAGGGCTGCTGGAACCCTAGCCTGGTTTGCTGCTCGGGTTGTTAGTCGCAGCCGTCGGACTCAGGCTTGCGCCGGTGCTCGATTACGCGCCATTCAAGCACTCGTTCCTATTGCGAGCCAGCAGTTGCAGCACGCGGGCTTTCGTCCAGCCGTTCTTTGGCAGCGTGCAGGCGCTGTTCATCAGGCTCGCGGGCAAGGTCGGGGACCATCAGATATCCAGAGTTTCGCTGCCGCCCCCTGTGCATTTGTGCTCCCGGTATCATTGTCTAAATGAATTATTGACTGACGGAAATGCAAAAATGACCATTTCTCAATGTTGTTGTGGGGCCTATAAAACGTTGCAAATACGAAACTACCCTTGCGGAAGAAATATCTTTCGTGCGGATCGCGGTCTAGAATTGCTTGCGCTATTGCCACCACAACCACTCAGGAGCCCGCATGAAAACAGCCGCCGCAGTTGCCCTCGCATTGATCCTCGCCGGGTGCGCCAGCCCAGCCTATGTGCCCAAATTTGCCGCGCCGGCGACCATCCGGGCCCCCCAGCCTATCATGGGCAATAGCGGAAAATTCATGTCGCCGTTCACCGAAGACGGTACCGTTGCCGCCTGGGTGGAGAAGGGTAAATCGGCCAGTGCCGGTTCCTCGCTGGGCGGCTTTGTCGGTGCGCAGGCCGGGCAGAAGATGGCCGAACAGATTCCATTCATCGGCGGCATGCTGGGCCAGTCGCTCGGCGAATCGGCTGGCCGGGCGATTGCGCTGAAGATGGTCGGTGGCGAGGAGTTTATCCGCGCCAATTCCGATATGTCCTTCAATACCGTGCAGGAACTGGCGGTGTATATGTATGCGAAAAATTCTTCGCACAAGGATTATGCGGAAGCCTTGAAACTGACCCAGGAAATCTATCCCGAGTTGAAAACCGCTTACTTCCCGGCCATCGCTGCCGCTTCCCATTAATTGCATCGGATACCTATGAAATCTTCACTCTCCTTGATGGGGGCCGCCGGTCTGGCGGTCCTGCTGAGCGGCTGCGCCACCTCGCCGACGCTGGATAACACTGCCGGTCGCAAGACCATGTATCAGGACGTGGCCGCACCGTCGGCAACGGTGGCCGGGGTCGGTATTGAATCGCAGGACATCGCTTCGATGACGGACAAGATGGTGCGCGATATTCTGTCCAATCCGGATATTTCCGGTCGCGCGACGCCGCCCCGCATCGTGGTCGATTCGGCCTATTTTTCCAACGATAGTTCTTCACGCATCAATAAGAACATGATCACCGATCGCCTGCGCATCGAGTTGAACCGTGCTGCGCGCGGGCGACTGGTGTTTATCGCGCAGCACTACGGCGACATGGTTGATAAGGCCCGTGAAGCCAAACGCAGCGGGCAGACCGATGGCGGCACCATCCGCGCCACCAAAGCGCAGGGTGCTCCGGATTACCGGCTGGGGGGGCGGATTACTTCGTCCGATGCGGTATCTGCCTCCAACGGCAACGTTTCGCGCTATCACATGATTACCTTTGAACTGGTGGAACTGGAACTCGGATCCATCCCATGGAGCGGCATCTACGAATTCAAGAAAGAAGCCAAGGATGACGTGCTCTATCGCTAAGGCGGGTGTGCTGTGTGCGGCACTGTGCATGGCTGGTGCGGCACAGGCCGATTACGCCGCGGAAAGCGCCAAGCTGAAGGCGGCCGCGCCCAATGATGTGACGCTAAATACCCTGCAGACCGGGCTTGCTGCCTGGTCGGAAGGGCGCTTGCCTGAAACCAAGTTCTATCTGGATAACGCACTGAACGTGATTGAAGGCATGTTTGCCGACAATGAAAACGCCGCCAAGGCGCGTTCGGTCTGGTATGCGGAAGGCGCCAAGGATTTCAAGGGCGAGCCGTATGAGCGGGCCATGGCGTATTACTACCGTGGTCTGGCTTATCTGGCGGAAGGCGATTACGAGAATGCCCGTGCGGTATTCCGTTCCGGGATTCTGCAGGATGCGTTCGCCGAAGAGCAGCAGTACCGCTCCGACTTTGCCAGCCTGATGGCGCTGGAAGGCTGGACCAATCAGCTACTCGGTGACCAGAGCCAGGCGCGCGAATCGTATGCCGAAGCGCGGCGCTATCAGCCGGACTGGCAGGCCCCGCCGGCCGGCGCTAATCTGCTGATCATTGCCGAACTGGGCGGTAGTCCGCGCAAGCTCGGCGACGGCATCCACAACGAGGAGATCGTCTACCGGCGTCCCAAACGCACCCCGGAAACGCAGGTCGAGGTGACGCTCGACGGGGTAGTGTATCGCCCGCTGCTGGTCGAGGATGTGTTCTTCCAGGCATCCACCCGGGGCGGTCGGGAAATTGACCGGGTAATTGCCGGCAAATTGTCGCTCAAGACCACCACCGACAAGATCGGTCAGGTCACTGCGGAAATTGCCAGTCAGGGCAGTCTGATTTCGGCGGCCGGGAGCGGTAGTGGTGGCAGGGCGCTGGGCGGACTGGCAGCGATCGGGGCGATCTCGTCGATCATCTCGGCCAATGTGCAGCCGCGTGCCGATGTGCGCTACTGGAACAATCTGCCGGAAACGCTGCATGTCACGGCCTT
>JAIELO010000141.1 GCA_019752915.1 Burkholderiaceae bacterium | reverse complement strand
GCAAGATCATGCCGAGAATGACGAGCGTACTGAGCCAGAATGGCACGCCGAGACGATCGAGCACGGTGATCTGCAGAATATTCACCACCAGATACAGGCGCGCCGAGGCACTCAGTGTGCGCGACAACAGGAAAAACGACGCGCCGCTCAGATAGGCTTGCCGCCCCAGCCGCACATCCAGATAGTGGTAGATCGAGGTCAGCTTCAGCCGGTAATACAGGGGCAGCAAGCCGTAGGCCACCAGCAGGTAACCGCCCACATAACCGAGCATGATCTGCACATAGGCAAAGCCGTCGCGCCCCACCGCACCGGGCACGCTGATAAAGGTCACGCCACTCAGGGTAGTGCCGACCATGCCCACCGCCACCAGCAGCCAGTGGCTATTGCGGTTGCCGATAAAAAAGCCGGCATTGGTGGCGTGCCGCGCGGTACGGCGGGCCACCACCAGCAACAGCAGAAAATAGGCAGCCAGCAGGCCGAACAGGGAGGTAGCGGACATGGAACAGACTTTCAGGGCAGAACAAATTCAAGGCAGTGCAAACGTCACCGGCATCACGGCTGGCCGACAATATACACCGCGCCGCTATTCAGGCGCAGCAAGGGTGGCTAAAATGGCCGTTTCAACTGCCCGCGCCCACGCCATGAATGCTGAAAAGCTGGCCCTGCTACTGAGCCGTGAAATGCCGTTTGGCAAATACAAGGGGCGCATCATTGCCGACTTGCCCGGCCACTATCTGGGCTGGTTTGCCCGCGCCGGCTTTCCTCCGGGCGAACTGGGGGGCTTGCTGGCCCTGATGTACGAGCTCGACCACAATGATCTGCGCAGCCTGCTCGATCCGCTGCGCTAAAACAGGCAGACGGCAACTTCCTCTCGTCTAACGTCACGCCCCGGCCCGAGGAAACCGTGTATAAGTGCCCTATCGCCACGCGTAGGAGCTTGTCATGTCACCCTCGCCATACCGCTGCTTCTGCTGCATCATTCCACCACGCATGTTGCGCAAACTGGCCGAATCGGGCACTTGCAGTCCTGAGGAACGCCAGCAGTTACTCGATCAGTGCGAACTGTCGGCCCAGCTGCGCGGCCAGCGCGTCGTCTATTCCCTCTTGATGACTAATCTGAGTGCCGGCGAAAAACGCCGCAGCATCTACGACGCACACCATCAAACCACCCTGCCCGGCAAGCTGCAACGCGACGAAGGCGCGCCGCCCGGTAAGGATGAGGCCGCTAATCAGGCCTACGAGCATGCCGGCACCACCTACGATTTCTTCCGCAGCGTGTTGCAGCGCAATTCGATCGATAACAAAGGCTTGCGCATCGACTCCACCGTCCATTTCCAGAAGCAGTTCAACAACGCCTTCTGGAACGGCCAGCAACTGGTGTATGGCGATGGCGACGGCAAACTGTTCCACGGCTTTACCCATGCCATCGATGTGGTGGCACACGAACTGAGCCACGGCATCACCCAGTACGCCGTGCCGGGCGGGCTGGTCTACGAAGGCCAGAGTGGCGCCCTCAATGAATCGATCTCGGATGTGATGGGCTCGCTGGTCAAGCAGTGGCAGCTCAAACAGAGCGTCGACCAGGCCGACTGGCTGATCGGTGCCGACATCATGACGCCCAGCGTCGGCAAAGCCCTGCGCTCGCTGGCCGATCCCGGCAACCGTGCCCTCACCTGGTCCGGTGACGAGCAGCCGAAACACATGGCCGGCTATCTGCCCGATGGCGATGTGCACAGCAATTCGGGGATCCCCAACCATGCCTTTTACACCACCGCACAGGCACTCAAGGGCTATGCGTGGGAGAAAGCCGGGCCCATCTGGTATCGGGCACTGGCCCTGCTGACGCCCAACGCCAGCTTTGCCGATATGGCGCGCGCCACCGAACAGGCTGCGCTACTGCTGTATGGCATTGATAGCCCCGAACAGCAAACGGTCCGGCGTGCCTGGCAACTGGTCGGCGTCACCGTCCTGCCGCAGCAGATGCCAGCCGCGGAGCCGCCCGCATGACCCGTTTGACGCTACGCTGCACGGGCGGCTTTACCGGCCCGGCGGGTGCCCAGACCCGCAGCATCGATCTGGCGCAACTACCAAGCGAACAGGCGCAGCGGCTAAGGCAGTTGCTCGAGGCCAGCCAGTTTTTCAAGCTGCCGCAACAGTTGCGCAAAGCCGCGCCGCAATCGGGGGATTTTCTCTATGACCTGCAGGCCGAGCAGGACGGCTGCCAGCACGCCGTGCACTACCACCTCGACGCAGCACCGGCCAGCCTGCGCCAGCTTACCGAGCAGCTAAGCTGCTATCCGCCCGACTAGCGCACCAGACCGGATCGGCGCTCAGGCCAGCATACGGGCCAGTTCGCCCTGTTCGATCAGCTTTTGCAGATCATTCGCGCCGCCCACCAGCGTGCCCTTCACAAACACCATGGGAAAGGTCGACCAGCCACTCCACAGCTTGAGTGCCGTGCGAGGACGCCATTGATTGAAGTAGTTACCGTAGGACAGATAGTGGTAAGCGATACCCTGTGCATCGAGCAGCTTGCGGGCCTTGCGCGGAAACGGGTTGAGCCCCATGCCGACCACCACCACCGCATGACTCGCCACGGCGGCCTGCACTTCTTCCACCAGCGCACGGTAATGTCCGCTGACCTGCTCGCGCACGGCGGGATGGATCTGGTCTTCCGCGAGAATATGACGGCTCATGGCATGCTTCCTGACTCGAATGTAAAGTCAGCAGCATAACCGCAAACGGCGCTGGCGTCAGGCCGGTGGCAGGCGGGCATCGAGTGCCAGCCGCTTTCCGTCGCGCAGCATGGCGGCAAACTCGCTGGCCGGTACGGGTTGACTGAACAGATAGCCCTGCAACTGGTCGCAGCCCAGTTCGCGCAGGAAGTGCATCTGCTCGGGCGTTTCCACCCCTTCCGCAACGATTTCCTGACGCAATTGCTTGGCCATGGTGACAATCGCCCGGGCAATCGCACAATCACTCTCTTCGTTGGGCAGACCGATCACAAAGGAACGGTCGATCTTGAGTGTGCTGATAGGGAATTTCTTCAGATAGGCCAGACTCGAATACCCGGTACCGAAATCGTCCAGCGCCAGCCCCATGCCCATCGCGCGTAACTGGTTCATGATCGCGATCACACTATCGGCACCGCGTACCAGCAGGCTTTCCGTGATCTCCAGATTGATCTGCTCGGGCTGCACCTGATGCCGTTCCAGCACCGCCGCCATACGCGCCGGCAACTGGTGATCGAACTGGCGCGCCGACAGATTGACCGCGATCGGTGGCATGATCAGCTGGGCATCCTGCCAGGCACGTATCTGCCGGCACGCTTCCTCCAGCACCCAGCTGCCCAGATCGAGGATCAGCCCGGTTTCTTCGGCCACGGGAATGAACACCCCGGGCGAGACCAGCCCGCGCACCGGATGGCGCCAGCGCAGCAAAGCCTCGGCGCCGACGATACGGCCACTGCGCAAGCTCACCTTGGGCTGGTAGTACAGCATCAGCTCGCCATTCAGCAAAGCCTGCCGCAGTTCGCCTTCGATGCGCATATGCTCCTTGGCGCGCTGGTTCATCTCCTCGCTGTAGAACAGCAGCCCCGCTTCGATGCTGCGGATCGCCTTGTTCAGCGCTACCTCGGCATGGCGGATCAGAGTCGGCAACTCGATGCCATCTTCGGGATACACGGTAATACCGGCATGTCCGCTCAATTGCAGCGCTTGCTGATCGATGACGATCGGTTCATCCAGCGTCGCGAGCAGCTTCTGCGCCACAATCGCTGCATGCTCGCGCTTTTCGATATGCAGCAGCGCGATCCCGAATTTATGGCCATCGAGGCGCGCCAGCACATCGGCCTCGCGCAAGGCATGCCGGAAGCGCTGGCCGATTTCGCATAGCACGGCATTGCTGACTTCATGGCCCAGCGTATCGCTGATCGCGCCGAGCCGGCTGATGTCGATCATCA
>JAIELO010000217.1 GCA_019752915.1 Burkholderiaceae bacterium | reverse complement strand
GGTGCTCATATTCTCCACGATGCCGAGGATAGGAATGCCGACTTTCTCGAACATTTTCAAACCTTTGCGGGCATCCAGCAGGGCGATATCCTGCGGCGTGGTGACGATCACGGCGCCCGTGACCGGCACTTTCTGGGACAGCGTCAGCTGGATGTCGCCAGTGCCCGGTGGCATATCGACGATCAGATAGTCGAGATCGCGCCAGTTGGTCTGCTCCAGCAGTTGCTGCAGCGCCTGCGTGACCATCGGGCCGCGCCACACCATCGGCTCGTCCGGATCGATCAGGAAGCCGATCGACGAGACCTGCACGCCATAGTTCTCCAGCGGCTCCATGGTTTTACCATCACGCGTTTCGGGACGACCGGACACGCCCAGCATCATCGGCTGCGATGGACCGTAGATGTCGGCATCGAGCAGGCCTACCGACGCGCCTTCGGCGGCCAGTGCCAGCGCCAGATTGACGGCGGTGGTCGATTTACCCACGCCACCCTTGCCGGAGGCCACGGCAATAATATTTTTCACATTCGGCATCAGCTTCAAGCCGCGCTGCACGGTGTGCGCGATGACTTTCGAGCTGACTTTTACGGCGATTTCGCCCACGCCCGGCAGGCCGCGCAGGCCCTCGGTCACGCTGGCACGGATGGCGTCGAACTGGCTGCGGGCTGGATAGCCGAGTTCGATGTCAAAGCTGACGTTGCTGCCTTCCACGGTCAAATTCTTGACGGTCTTGCCGCTAACATAGTCCTTACCGGTATTCGGATCAATCATACGGGCCAGTTCGGCCTTAACTTGTTCGACAGTGATGCTCATGTAAGTCTCCGTGAAATGTGCCCGTATTCTAGCGCAAAGTGACAGAAAACCACTGACCCGCCGGTTGCAAGCGTGACCGGCAGCCGCATCCACTGGTAAAATGCTCCTTTTCCACCCACAAAGTGCATCAACCATGACTCGCAAGCTGTTCGTCACCACTGCCCTGCCCTACGCTAACGCCGCCTTCCACATTGGCCACATGATGGAATACATCCAGGCCGACATCTGGGTCCGGTTCCAGCGAATGCAGCGCGACGGCGACGCCCAGCGCATCGTGCACTTTGTCGGCGCCGACGACACCCACGGCACGCCGATCATGATCGCGGCCGAAAAAGAAGGCATTACGCCACAGGAATTCGTGGCCAAGATCGCCGCTGGCCGCGCCCAGTATCTGGACGGCTTCCATATTGCTTTCGATAACTGGTATTCGACCGATTCGCCGGAAAATGTGGAATTGTCGCAAGGCATCTACCGCAAACTGCGCGATGCCGGCCTGATCCAGACCAAAACCGTGGACCGCTTCTTTGACCCGGTCAAAGGCATGTTCCTGGCCGACCGCAACATCAAGGGTGAATGCCCGAAATGCGGCGCCAAGGACCAGTACGGCGACAACTGCGAAGTCTGCGGTGCTGCCTATCAGCCGACCGATCTGGTCAACCCGTTCTCGGTATTTACCAATGCCACGCCGATTCTGAAGCCTTCGGAACAGTACTTCTTCAAGCTGTCCGACCAGCGCTGCTACGAATTCCTGCGCGGCTGGCTGAACACGCCGGGCCGTTTGCAGCCTGAAATGGTCAACAAAGTGTCCGAATGGCTGGGCGAAGCCGGTGAAAAACTGGCCGACTGGGATATTTCCCGCGACGCGCCCTACTTCGGCATCCCGATTCCTGACGCACCGGGCAAATACTTCTACGTCTGGCTGGACGCGCCGGTCGGCTATCTGGCCTCGCTGAAAAACTACTGCGACAAACAGGGCATCGACTTCGACGGCCTGCTGCGCGATCCGGAAACCGAACAGATCCACTTCATCGGCAAGGACATCGTGTCCTTCCACCTGCTGTTCTGGCCAGCGATGCTGAAGTTTGCCGATCATCCGACCATCGAGCGCATGCGCGTGGCGGTGCACGGCCACCTGACGGTCAACAACGAGAAAATGTCCAAGTCGCGCGGCACCGGCATTTCGCCGCTGCGCTACCTGAATCTGGGCATGAATCCGGAATGGCTGCGCTACTACATCGCCTTTAAACTGAACTCCAAGGTCGAAGATCTGGACTTCACCGGTGAAGACTTCGTGGCACGCGTGAATTCCGACCTGATCGGCAAATACGTCAACATCGCTTCGCGTTGCGCCGGCTTCATCGCCAAGAAATTTGACGGCAAGCTGGCCACCAGCCTGTCCGACAATGCCCAGTCGTGGATCAAGCGCGCCCTGATTACGCCGGAAGGTGTCGAGCGTCAGGCCAGCATCGCTGCCAACTTCGAGTCGCGCGAGTTCGGTAAAGCGCTGCGCGAGATCATGGAGATCGCCGACTTCGCCAACCAGTACGTGGACGAGAACAAGCCATGGATTCTGGCCAAGGACGACAGCAAACTGGCCGAACTGCACGACGTCTGCACCACCGCGCTGATTCTGTTCCGCCAGCTGTCGATCCTGCTGTCGCCAGTGCTGCCGGGGGTTGCCGCCAACGTCGCCAAATTCCTCAATGACGAGCAGTTCGACTGGGCGCAAACCCATGTCGCGAACGGCGCAGCGGCCAACGCCCTGCTCGGTCGCAGCATCGGCGCCTACGCGCACCTGATGACGCGCGTCGATCCGAAAATGATCGAAGACCTGTTCGACGCACCGCAAGCGGCAGCTGCTGGCGCTGCAGTTGCGGCTGCGGCCGTGAAAGCGGAAAAACCGGCCAAAGCCAAAGCGGCACCGGCCGTGCAGGTGACGGAAACCGGTATCGAAGTGATCGCCCCGGAAATTTCGGTGGACGACTTCTTCAAGGTCGACCTGCGCATCGCCAAAATCGTCAACTGCGAACACGTGGAAGGCTCGGACAAGCTGCTGCGTCTGACGCTGGACGCCGGTGAAGGCCGTCTGCGCAACGTCTTCTCGGGCATCAAATCGATGTACCAGCCGGAAGACCTGATCGGCAAACTGACCGTACTGGTCGCCAATCTGGCGCCGCGCAAGATGAAGTTCGGCGTGTCCGAAGGCATGGTGATGGCCGCTTCGGCGGTCGACGAGAAGTCCAAACCGGGCATCTACATCCTCAACCCATGGCCGGGCGCCGAGCCGGGCATGCGCATCAGCTAAGGATCGCCGAGGACCCCGCATGAACATCGTGGTACGCGAAGCGACACTGGACGATGCTCCCTTAATTGCCGAGCTCACGCGTGCTGCGTGGGCCGGCAAAGTGAACGTCACTTCCAGTGGCCACCGAGAAACCGCCGTACTGGTCGCAGAACATCTGCGCACCGGCGGCGGTTTTGTTTTATTGGTCGACGACGTGCCGGTCGGTTCGGTGCGCTGGCTGCCGCTCGACGATGCTGCCGATGTCTGGGAAATCTGCCGGATGGGTGTACTGCCAGCTTTCCGTGGCCAGAATATCTCCCAGCATCTGCTGGAAGCGGTCATCCATCACGGCCTAGCCAGCGGCATCGAGGAGATGCGACTGGCCGTGCGCAGCGATCAGCCGCAGCTGATCGACTTCTACAGCGCCTACGCTTTCGAACTGGCCGAAGAACTCGAATACTCGCACGCCAATCCGCTGGAAGCGCCGCCGCTGGTGATGCGCCGCTGGCTAGCCAGCTGAAGGGATAATTCAGCTGGCCAGGGAAGCTTACTGCCAGCTTCCGGTCCGCTGCAACTGGCGCGCCATCTCTGGCGCACTCCAGCGCAGCGGCAGCGCTGCCACATTGCGCACCACCTCGCGTACACGCCAGCGCAGCAAGCGTTCGGCGCCTTCAAACGCCTGCAACTGCGGGCCGTCCCAGATAATTTCAGCGCTGACCGCAAGATGCAGCAGATCGCCCCGTTCGAAGTCGATGAACAGCAAGCCGGCACGGGGATCCAGCGACAGATTGCCGAGTGTATTAAAGAAGAAGTTTCCGGAAAACTCAGGTGACCACAAAGTCTGCGCATCTTCCACCTTAACGAAGCCGGGT
>JAIELO010000224.1 GCA_019752915.1 Burkholderiaceae bacterium | reverse complement strand
CGCACCGAAAATCGCGACGGCCTCGGCCGCCATCCGCTCGCAGCTCGACTCGTCGGCGACGTCGGTTTGAACAAAGCGGGCCTGGCCGCCGGCCTTTTTGATTCGCTCGGCCGCATCATGGCCGAACAGACGGCCGAAAAACTGCAGATTTTCTTCGACCGACAGGGTCGGATACAGGTTGCGCCCCAGTCCCTGCGGCATATAGGCGATGCGCGGGCAGACGGCGTCGCGATGCGCACGGGTGCGCATGTCGCCGCCCAGTACTTCTACTTGCCCTTGCTGTACGGCGCGGGCGCCGGCCAGCAGCGACAGCAGGCTGGATTTGCCCACGCCATCGGGGCCGATCAGACCCACCATGCAATTGGCGGGCAGCGTCAGGCTGACCTGATCGAGTCCGACGGCTTTACCGTAATGCAGACTGACGCCAGTAACCTTTGCCACAGGCGGCTGTTGCGCCGCCGTGATCACTTGGCCACCCGGACTTGCAGTTCGCTAGGCCATGCGGCCTGCGCATCGAGCTTGACCCAGGCGACGCCGGGCAGGCCGGTTTTTACCTGCGTCAGATGCTGTTGCAGCAGGCTGCGGTCGATCTGGGCTTTGACGCGGAACATCAGTTTCTGGCGTTCGCTGGCCGTTTCCACGGTCTTCGGCGTGAATTGCGCAGTGCTGGCCACATACGATACTTTGGCAGGAATCACCATGCCCGGTGCGGCGTCGAGACGCAGATGCACTTCTGCCCCCAGCGCCAGCTTGCCGGCCACCTGTTCCGGCACGAAGAAGGTCATGTAGACGTCGCTCAGGTCGACCAGATTGAGTACCTTGCCACCGGCGCCCAGCACTTCGCCCGCTTGGGCAATGCGGTACTGGACGCGCCCGGCGCGCGGTGCTTTCAGGGCGCTGTCGTTGATGTCGACGCCGATGCGCTCGATGGTGGCCTGTGCGGCGACGGCGGCCGAGCTGGCGCCGGTGACCTGCGTGCGCGCCGCTTCAATGCCGCTGCGTGCTGCTGCCGCCTGTGCTTGCGCGGCGCGGATGGCGGCCGTGCTGCTGCGCACCCGGCTGCGGTCATCATCGAGTTCCTGTTCCGACGAAGCGCCTTCGGTTACCAGCGTCTGCGAGCGGCGCAGGCGCCGTTCGGCGGCATCGAGTTCGCTCTCGCGCAGCGCTACCACGGCCAGCGCGGCCTGATAGTCGCTTTCGCGTACCGCCACCATCGCCTGTGCGCTGGCCACGCCCGCTTCGGCGTGACGCAGATTGGCGGTGGCTTCGGCGCGCTGTGCTTCCAGCGTCAGCACCTGCATGTGGCCCAGCGTCTGGCCGGCGCTGACGAAATCGCCTTCGCTGACCAGAATATCCTGCAGGCGCCCCGGCAGTTTGGCGGCAACGTCGATCTCCGTGGCTTCGATACGGCCATTGCCACTGACGAAAGCTTCGCCCGGTCCGGCCGGATGCAGTTTGGACCAGACCATGTAGCCGGTGAATAGGGCGGCACCGGCAACGCCGGCGGTGATCAGTTTGGAGCGGAGCGTGAGCGTCATGGACGGGGTACCGATAAGGAGTCTGAGGATAAGGATGACGGCGCTAAGGATGACGGCGCGGTTGATGGCGTGTCCGCCTGCGTTGCACCACCCAGTGCGGCGTACAGGCTGATGCCGACAGTGAGCAGGGCGCGGCGGGTTTGTACCAGTTGCTGCTCGGCGCTGAGCAGGTCGCGCTGGGCATCGAGCACGTCGAGATAGGCGGCAGCGCCATTGTCGAAGCGCAGCTGGGTCAGGCGCGCACGTTCGCGCTGCACCACCAGCGCATGACTGGCAATATCGACCTGCTGGCTCAGCCAGTGGCGCGCCGAGAGGGCGTTGGCCACATCGCGGAAGGCCGCTTGCACGGCTTTGTCGTAGCTGGCTACGGCACTGTCGCGGCGCGCCTGTGTCAGTGCCAGATTGGCGTCCCGCCGGCCAGCATCAAACAGTGGCAGGTTGACGCTGGGCGCAAAATTCCAGCTGCCGCTACCGGCTTTGAAAAGTCCATCGAGGGCGGCGCTGGCCGTACCGCCGGAGGCGGTCAGGCTGATGCTGGGGAAGTAGGCGGCACGTGCGGCGCCGATTTGCGCATTCGCCGCTTGCAGTTGCAGTTCTGCGGCGATCAGGTCGGGGCGGCGTGCCAGCAGGGCCGAAGGCAGGCCGGCATCGAGTGCGGCCAGTTCTCCCAGCGTACTATCGGCGCTGCTGCTGGCTTGCCACTGCACCGGCTGACCAACCAGCAGTTGTAGCGACTGCAAGGCGCTATCGCGTTGCTGACCAAGTTGGGCGCTGAGTGCCTGTGCCTGCGTCAGCAGGGATTCCACCTGCGTCAGATTCAGGCGCGAGGCGGAACCGGCAGCCACCCGGCGGCCGTAGATGCGGAAGCTTTCCTGCCGGCTGGCCAGGGTACGCTGTGCCAGCAGCAGGCGCTGATCGGCTTCGCGCAGCGCGTAATAGGCGTCGGCGACCTGGGCGATCACAGCGAGGCGCACCGCCTGACGGGCGGCGTCGGTCGCCAGAAACTCGGCGCGTGCGGCATCGCGTAGGCTGGCGAGGCGTCCCCAGAAATCCAGCTCCCAGGCAGCGACGCCCAGACCAAGCTGGTACTGGCTGGTGATCATGGGCTGGCGCGTCAGACTCAGGTCGGCCGGCACGTGGGTGCGGCTAGCGCCTCCGCTGGCGCCCAGCACCGGCGCCAGTGCTGCCTGCTGGATGCCCAGTGCGGCGCGCGCCTGTTCCAGCCGCAGGGTGGCAATCCGGACGTCGCGGTTGCTGTCGAGTGCGGTCCTAATCAGCGCTTGCAGTGCCGGATCATTAAAGTAGTGCTGCCAGTCAGCGGGCATAGCGCCGGGCTGGGCATGGACAGCGGTCAGCCCGGCTGGCTGCTGCGGGTAGCTGTCAGCGACGGCCAGCGGCGGACGGCTGTACTGTGGCGCCAGCGACGTGCAGCCGCTCAGAGTGCCGAGCGGGACGACGGCGAACAGGGCGACGGCAAGGCGGCGCTTGCTTGCGACAAGAGTAATGTTGGTCATGCGCTACAGTTTATTGAGCTACATCAGAAAGATGTTTGATGTGGATCAAAACTCACTTCCTTAGTTCTGGAGTATCTCTTCTAAAGGAATTTGATGCAGATCAATTACGGCGTGCCGCGCGCGCCGCCATAATCTGCCGGTCAACTATCAAGGAGTGTGTGTGAATAGCAAGTTGAAAACACCGGCGAAGTCTGCCGTAGCAGTGCGGGCCAGCAGTCCGTCTTCCGCTAGTCTGTCTGCGGCCCCGGCGCTGCCGGGCATGACGGCGGCAGCCAGCGCCGGCCAGACCCTCGATCTGTTCGTGCAAAGCCAGATGGCCAAGCTGACGGGCGGGGTGTCGCCGATCGGCATGGGACTGGCGTTCATGGACTGGGCCTGCCATCTGGCGACGTCGCCGGGCAAGCAGCTGGAGCTGCTGACGCAAGCCTGTACTGCGCCGGTGACGGCCGCTGCGACGCTGGCCGACGGGCGCTTTGCCGGTCCGGCATGGCAGCGCTGGCCGTACCAGCAATATGCACAGAACTTCCTGCAGTACCAGCAATTCTGGAATCAGGCCACTACCGGCATTCGCGGTGTGGCCCCGCATCACGGTGAAGTCGTCAACTTTACGGCGCGTCAGTTGCTCGACATGCTGGCGCCGTCCAATTTTCTGGCGACCAATCCGGAAGTCCAGCAGGCTGCCAAGGACAGTGGTGGACACAGTCTGATGGAAGGTGCACTGAACTGGCGCAAGGATGTCTGCCGTCGTCTGGCGCCACCCGGCATGACGGTGCCCGAACCGACTGATGCGCAATACCGCCCCGGGGTGGAAGTGGCGCTGACGCCCGGCGAAGTCATTTTCCGCAATGAGCTGATGGAGCTGATCCAGTACCGGCCGCAGACCGACCGTGTGCTGCGCGAACCGGTGCTGATTATTC
>JAIELO010000230.1 GCA_019752915.1 Burkholderiaceae bacterium | reverse complement strand
GACGCTGGGCAATGCGCTGGCGCCGCTGTTGCAACTGCCAGTCGGCATGCTGGCTGCGCTGGGCTTTGTGGCGGTGTTTGCCGGGGCCGCGAATACGCCGCTGGCCTCGACCATCATGGCCATCGAGCTGTTCGGCCCGCAGATCGGGCCGTTCGCGGCGCTGGCCTGCGTGGTGGCCTACCTGTTTTCCGGCCACAGCGGCATCTACCACGCCCAGCGGGTGGGGCAGGGCAAGCACCACCGGCAGCAGCGCCGGCCGCTGCGGCGCCGGCACCGGTTGCCGCGCCAGCAGCTGCGCCAGCGCCAGCTCCGGCTGCCGCGCCGGTCAGCAATGCCGCCACCATGACCGCAGACGGTCTGGACTGGGATGGTCTGTACGAAGCCGTCATGCCTCCCGGCACCTATACGCGTCCGACGGCAGCACCGGCCGCTGCAGCACCGGTCGCAGCAGCGCCTGCGGCCGTGGCAGCACCGGCTCCGGTCGCGGCAGCGCCCGCTCCGGCTTCGGCCGCAGCACCGGCTGCGCCAAGCTCGGCTGCAGCAGCGGTGAAGCGCGAAGCAGCGGAAAAACGCGAAGAGCGTCCGCACGCGGCACCGGCCAAGGAAGAATCGATCCGCGTCGATGCCGTCAAGCTCGATGCTCTGCTGGAAGTGGCGGGCGAATCGGTACAGGCGGCCAACCAGGCGGCGGTACTGCTGGAACGTCTGCTGCAATTCAAATTCGAAGGTCAGGCGCAAACCCTGATGGCCACGCTGGCCGAAACGCTGGAACGCGCCTCGCGCTACTCCACCGAACTGCA
The DNA here is from genome assembly GCA_019752915.1 of Burkholderiaceae bacterium. Lineage (GTDB taxonomy): Bacteria > Pseudomonadota > Gammaproteobacteria > Burkholderiales > Burkholderiaceae_D > Rugamonas. The sequence continues at coordinate 3,186 of JAIELO010000230.1, read as the reverse complement.
GCGCGCCACGCTGGCCACCCGTATGCAACCGGTGGGACGGCTGTTCCAGAAGTTCCCCCGTCTGGTACGCGAACTGGCCAAGGATCTGGGCAAGGACGTCGAACTGACCATCGAGGGTGCGGAGACCGAAGTCGACCGCGTGGTGGTGGACAGCCTGTACGATCCGCTGGTGCACATGCTGCGCAATGCGCTCGATCACGGTGTCGAAACGCCGGAAGAACGCGCCATGGCCGGCAAGTCGATCAAATCCTTCATTTCGCTCAAAGCATGGCAGGAAGCCAATAGCGTCATGATCGTGCTGCAGGATGACGGCAAGGGCATGGATCCGATCAAGCTGCGTGCCAAGGCACTGCAGAAGGGCCTGATCTCCGAGTCGGCCCAGCTGACCAACGATGATTGCTTCCAGCTGGTGTTCCTGCCGGGCTTCTCGACCAAGGAAGTCGCTTCCAGTGTGTCCGGACGCGGGGTCGGCATGGATGTCGTCAAGCGCAATATCACGGCCATGGGCGGGGTGGTCGACATCCGTTCCGCCAAGGGCTTTGGCACCACGATTTCGATTTCGCTGCCGCTGACGCTGGCCATTCTGGACGGGATGTCGATCCGGGTCGGCGAGGAAGTCTATATTCTGCCGCTGGGCTTTGTGGTGGAGTCGCTGCAGCCGGTGCCCGACGACGTCAAGGAAATCAGTGGCAAGGGCCGCGTCATCAAGGTGCGCGGCGAATACCTGCCGCTGGTGCCGCTGTACCAGATGTTCGACATCACGCCGCGCTATACCGATCCGTGCCAAGGCATCGTGGTGATTATCGAAACGGAAGGCCGCAAAGCCTGTCTGTTCATCGATGAGCTGGTCGGACAGCAGCAGGTAGTGGTGAAGAATCTGGAATCGAATTACCGCAAGGTGACCGGGATTTCCGGCGCCACCATCCTCGGTGATGGCGGGGTGGCACTGATTCTCGATGTCACGGCACTGATACGCTCGTCCCGCCAGTTGGCGGACGAACAGATTTATAGCTAATCCAAGTCAAGGACAGCACTATGGCAGACGTACTGAGCACTGGGGCAAACGAGATTGCCGGGCACGAATACCTCGCGTTTACGCTGGGGAAGGAAGAATACGGCATCGATATTCTGAAAGTGCAGGAAATCCGCGGTTATGAAACCGTGACGCGGATTGCCAATGCCCCCGACTTCATCAAAGGGGTCATCAATCTGCGCGGGATCATCATTCCGGTGGTCGACATGCGGATCAAGTTCCGCCTCGGTGAGCCGGTCTACGATCAGTTCACTGTGGTAATTATTCTCAACATCAGCGGCCGCATCGTCGGCATGGTGGTGGACTCGGTTTCCGACGTGACCACGCTGACGCCCGAGCAGGTCAAGCCTTCGCCAGAGATGGGCTCGGCCTTGAGCAACGACTACATGATTGGACTCGGAACGATAGACGAGCGTATGCTGATACTCGTCAACATCGATAAACTGATGTCTAGCGATGAAATGGGATTGATGGAGCAACTGGCTGCCTAAACCACGCCGCCAGCATTGTTCAACACGAATACGAGCGCCCAAAAGAGTGCGCAGGACAGGTTTTAAATAGACGGCGGGTACCGTATAAACGGTGGCCTGCCAGCATAGACCGCTTAGGGGAGAAACAACATGAATTTACGCGATTTCAAGATTGGCGCACGTTTGCGTCTGGGGTTCGGCGCTATATTGCTGATTCTGGTAGCCATGGTCCTGATGACCAACTACCTCAATTACAGCAATAAGAGCAAGCTGACCAAAGGTCTGGAGCTGAGCACCAGCAAGAATCTGCTGGCCGGCTCGATGAAAAGCGCGATGCTGGAAACCGGGATTGCAATGCGCAATATCGGTCTGCAATCGGACGTGAGCCTGATGCAGAAAGAAGAGCAGAAAGTGAAAGACCAGCGCGCCCGTTACGAAAAAGCCGTGGCTGATCTGAAAGCTGCCGGCCTGAATGAGGCCGAAAAGAAAACCCTGTCGGAAATCGCTGCGCTGGACGCCGATGTCGACAAGGCATTTAAGGAAGCCATCGGACAGGTACTGGCGTTTAACAGCGAAGGCGCCGCGAAAGTGATTTCCGGCCGCATCGACCCACTCAACCAGCAAACTCTGGCCCTGATCAATAAACTGGTCGACATGCAGCAAGCCTATGCGGCCGAAGTGATGGCCGGTTCCGTGACGGCTGATCGCAGCCTGATGGTGTTGCTGTTCGTGATCGGTGGTGTGGCCGTCGCGATCGGTGTGGTGTGCGCTGCTGTGACCACCCGTTCGATTACCGTGCCGCTGGCCGGTGCCGTGGCAGTGGCCCAGAAAGTGGCGGCCGGCGAACTGACTTCGCATGTGCACGTGGAAGGTCAGGACGAAACCAGCGAACTGCTGCAGGCGCTGAAAGACATGAACGAAAGTCTGGCCAAAACCGTGGGCGATGTGCGTACCGGTACCGAGATGATTTCCACCGCGTCGCAGGAAATCGCTTCCGGCAATGCCGACCTGTCGGCCCGTACCGAAGCCCAGGCCAGCTCGCTGGAAGAAACCGCCTCGTCGATGGAAGAACTGACCAGCACCGTGAAACAGAATGCGGACAATGCCCGTCAGGCCAACCAGCTGGCGGTCACCGCCTCGTCGGTAGCAGAAAAAGGCGGTATGGTAGTCTCGCAAGTGGTCGATACCATGGGTTCGATCAAGGCCAGCTCGAGCAAGATTGTCGATATTATCGGCGTGATCGACGGGATCGCTTTCCAGACCAATATTCTGGCGCTGAATGCTGCTGTGGAAGCGGCCCGTGCCGGTGAGCAGGGGCGTGGCTTTGCGGTGGTGGCCTCGGAAGTGCGTAATCTGGCACAACGTTCGGCTGGCGCTGCCAAGGAAATTAAAGAGCTGATCGGTGACTCGGTCGATAAGGTCGATGCCGGTAGCAAACTGGTCGATGAAGCCGGTCAGACCATGGACCTGATCGTGACCTCGATCCGTCAGGTGGCCGACATCATGGGCGAGATCACTGCCGCGACCCAGGAACAGAGCAACGGCATCGAGGAAGTCAATCAGGCCATCAACCAGATGGATGAAATGACCCAGCAGAATGCTGCACTGGTGGAAGAAGCTGCTGCCGCTGCGGAAAGTATGGAAGAGCAGGCCCAGATGCTGGCGCAGGCCGTCAGCATCTTC
>JAIELO010000384.1 GCA_019752915.1 Burkholderiaceae bacterium | reverse complement strand
AGTGGTGATTGGCGGCGGCGACACCGGTTCCGACTGCGTGGGCACCTCGAACCGTCATGGCGCGGCCTCGGTGACCCAGTTCGAACTGATGCCGATGCCACCGGAGCAGGAAAACAAACCGCTGGTGTGGCCATACTGGCCGACCAAGTTGCGCACCTCGTCCTCGCACGATGAAGGTTGCTCGCGTGACTGGGCAGTTGCCACCAAGCGTCTGGAAGGTAAAAACGGCAAAGTCGAGAAGCTGATCGCCTGCCGCGTGGAATGGCAGGACGGCAAGATGACCGAAGTGGCCGGCTCCGAATTTGAAATGAAGGCTGATCTGGTATTGCTGGCGATGGGCTTTGTTGCGCCGGTGGCCAACGTACTGGACGCCTTCGGTATCGATAAAGATGCGCGTGGCAATGCCAAAGCCAGCACCGACGGTGCTGGTTGCTACCAGACCTCGAGCGCCAAAGTGTTTGCCGCCGGTGACGTACGCCGTGGTCAGTCGCTGGTGGTGTGGGCGATCCGCGAAGGCCGCCAGTGCGCCCGCGCCGTCGATGAGTTCCTGATGGGTAGTTCGGTACTGCCGCGCTAATACGCCGGTCTTTACCGCAATACTCGCGCCGGTGGTGCATGGGTGATCCCCATCGCCACCGGTTTTTTTTCGCTTATTTGGTCAGCTCAACAATATTTCGCCTTGTCCAACGTCTGCAATCTGGCCGCTTTAATGCGGTGCAGCAATGTAACAATTCTGGGGAGGTGTAAATTGCTGACTTTCGATTCATTAGTGTTGTATTATCTGCCATTTGGCGGTTTAGCCACCCCCGTTCAGGGGCGCGTCAGCAGACTTTGGCCTTTCTGAACTACAATACGGCATTAAAAACAATGAGCTCTGTCGTGTCCAATCTTGTCGAAATCCGTGATTTACACTTTGCCTACGGGAAGCGCGCGATCCTGTCGGGCTTGCAGATGGATTTCCCGCGCGGAAAAGTTGTCGCCGTTATGGGTGGCTCCGGCAGTGGCAAGACGACGGTTCTGCGCCTGATCGGCGGCCAGTTACGCCCCCAGCGCGGCCATGTCAAAGTGCAGGGTCAGATCGTGCACCAGTTGAATACGGCCGGGCTGTATCTGCTGCGCCGCAAAATGGGCATGCTGTTCCAGCATGGCGCCCTGTTTACCGATCTGACGGTGTTCGAAAACGTGGCGTTTCCGCTGCGCGAACATACCGATCTGTCGGAAGAGCTGATCCGCAATCTGGTGCTGATGAAATTGCATGCAGTTGGTCTGCGTAATGCGGCCAAGCTGAAACCGGGCGAAATTTCCGGCGGGATGGCACGTCGCGTGGCGCTGGCCCGCTGCATCGCACTCGATCCGGAACTGATTATGTATGACGAGCCGTTCGCCGGTCTGGACCCGATCTCGATGGGCGTTACCGCCAATCTGATCCGCAACCTGAATACCGCGCTCGGTTCCACCACGGTGCTGGTGTCGCACGACGTCAAAGAATGCTTCGCCATCGCCGATTATGTTTATTTCCTATCACAAGGCAAAATCGTCGCACATGGCACGCCGCACGACATGATGGTGTCCACCGACCCGTATGTGAAGCAGTTCGTCAACGCCGAAGCCGATGGTCCGGTACCGTTCCATTACCCGGGCAAATCGCTGGCCGATGATCTGGGTCTGGAGGTGCAGGTATGAAGTTACACAACGGTTTGTCCCAGCTCGGCGCTACCCTGCGCGACTATATCGAAAGCATCGGCTACGGCGCGCGCACCTTCCTGAGCGTGCTGGCGGCCTCGCCCGGTCTGCTCAAGCGCCCGCGCCTGTTGATCGAGCAATTGCACTTCATCGGTAATTATTCGATGCTGATTATTACCCTGTCCGGCCTGTTCGTCGGCATGGTGCTGGGTCTGCAGGGCTATTACACGCTGAATAAATACGGCGCGGAACAGTCGCTCGGTCTGCTGGTGGCGCTCGGTCTGAGCCGCGAACTGGGGCCGGTGATTACGGCGCTGCTGTTTGCTGGCCGTGCCGGTACTTCGCTGACGGCGGAGATCGGTCTGATGAAGGCCGGCGAACAACTGTCGGCCATGGAGATGATGGCGGTTAATCCGATCCAGCGCGTGCTGGCACCGCGTTTCTGGGCTGGCGTGATTTCGGTGCCGCTGCTGGCGTCCGTGTTCAGCGCGGTCGGCGTATTCGGCGGCTATCTGGTCGGCGTGCAGCTGATCGGTGTCGATAACGGCGCGTTCTGGTCGCAGATGCAGGATGGTGTCGATATCTGGAAAGATATTTATAACGGTTTTGCCAAGAGCGTGGTATTCGGCATCGCCATCACGTTTATCGCCCTGTATCAGGGTTACGAAGCGCAGCCGACGCCGGAAGATGTGGCACGTGCCACTACCCGCACGGTGGTGATTTCGTCGCTGATGATCTGGTGGCTCGATTTCATGATGACGGCGCTGATGTTCAGCAAATAGTTCAGAAAATCAGCCGGGCAGACAGGCCCGGCAAACCGGTGGCGCTGTGCCACGCGCAAACAAGATAATGTAACGAAGGAATCACTATGCAACGTAAATCTCTGGATGTCTGGGTCGGTCTGTTCATCGTCGTCGGCGTGGCCGCACTGATGTTTCTGGCACTGAAGGCCGGCAACATGGGATCGATGTCGTTCGCCAAGGTCTATCCGATCACGGCCAAGTTCGACAACATCGGCAGTCTGCGTCCGCAGGCACCGATCAAGGCCGCCGGTGTGGTGGTGGGCCGGGTCGGCGAGATCCGTTTCGATGACAAGAGCTATCAGGCGCTGGTCACCCTGAATATGGAAGAAACTTACAAGTTCCCGAAAGACAGCTCGGCCAAGATTCTGACTTCCGGCCTGCTCGGTGAACAGTACGTCGGCATCGAAGCCGGCGGTGACGTGAATAATCTGGCGGCAGGCGACAAGATCGCCCGCACCCAGTCGGCAGCCGTTCTGGAAGATCTGATTAACCAGTTTATCTACAGCAAAGCTGCTGAAGGAAAGGACAGTAAATGAGCCTGACCACCAACACTTCGGTACGCAGTGCCGTACTGGCACTGGGCGTGAGCCTGCTGCTGGCAGGTTGCGCCGGCCCCAATCCGCGTGACCCGTACGAAAGTTTTAACCGTGCCATGTTCACTTTCAACGACACGGTCGATACCTATGCGCTGAAACCGGCCGCGACCACCTATCGTGCGGTGCTGCCATCGTTCGTGCAGACCGGCGTGAATAACTTCTTCGGCAATCTGGCCGATGTCTGGACCGGCGTCAACAATCTGCTGCAAGGTCACGGCGAAGCCGGCCTGTCGGATATGACCCGTTTTGCACTTAACTCCACGCTCGGCATCGTCGGCCTGTTCGACATCGCCTCGGAAGCGGGCATCCCCAAACACAAGGAAGACTTCGGTCAGACGCTGGGTACCTGGGGCATGCCATCGGGCCCATACCTGATGCTGCCACTGCTGGGACCTTCCACCGTGCGCGACGCGGTGGTGCTGCCGCTGGACGTGAAAGGCGATATCTGGGCCTACAAGGAACCTGTGGGGATCCGCAACACCGGTACCGCCCTGCGCATCATCGATCAGCGCGCCAATCTGCTCGATGCTTCCACCCTGCTGGAAGATGCGGCACTGGATCGCTACGAGTTCATTCGTGATAGTTACCTGCAGCGCCGCGAAAGCCTGATCCATCCGGATGATGGCTCCTCGCCTCAGCGTAAGCGTAGCGCGGACGACACGGCTTACGAGGCAGTACCGGCCAGCGAGCCAGCTGCGCCTGTGGCAGTTTCTGCCCCCTCATCCGCCGCAGAGGCGCCAAAAGAGGTAAACTCCGTGCCACTGGCTGCAACTTCTGTCAGCCCGTGAACCCGAAGAACCCTTCATAGGTAGAAAAAGATGACATTTATTAAACGATTTATCGGTGCGGCAGGCCTCAGTCTGGCCGCTACGCTGGTGCCGCTGGTGCATGCTGCCGTTCCCGCCA
>JAIELO010000308.1 GCA_019752915.1 Burkholderiaceae bacterium | reverse complement strand
AAATGACCATCAAAATTTCTATCGACTGCATGGGCGGCGACCACGGTCCATCGGTCACGATTCCCGCAGCAATTTCCTTCCTCAAGCAGCACGCCGACGCCGAACTGGTACTGGTCGGTCTGGAAGAGGTGCTTCGCGCCGAATTGAAAAAGCATCACGCCGAGGACCATCCGCGTCTGAGCATCGTGCACGCCTCCGAGCAGGTGGCCATGGATGATCCGCTGGAAGTGGCCTTACGCCGCAAGAAGGACTCTTCGATGCGCGTGGCGATCGAACAAGTTAAAGACGGCAAGACGCAAGCCTGCGTTTCGGCCGGCAATACCGGCGCGCTGATGGCGGTGGCGCGCTATGTGCTCAAGACCATGACCGGTGTTGACCGTCCTGCCATCTGCAGCATCATGCCCAACCAGAAGGGCGGGCCGACCTATATGCTGGATCTGGGCGCCAACGTCGATTGCGAACCCCATCACCTGCATCAATTCGCCATCATGGGTTCGGTGATGGTGTCGGCCATGGAAAACATCGCCCGTCCAACGCTCGGTCTGCTGAACGTGGGTACCGAGGACATCAAAGGTAACGATGTGGTCAAAGCCACCAGCAAACTGCTGCAGGCCGATCACGAGCGCGGTGCGCTGAACTTCTACGGCAACGTGGAAGGCAACGATATTTTCAAAGGCACTACCGATCTGGTGGTGTGCGATGGCTTTACCGGTAACGTCACGCTCAAGGCTGTCGAAGGTGTGGCGCGCTTCTTCGCCGATACGGTGAAGTCGGAATTCACCCGCAACCCGCTGACCATGCTGAGTGCTCTGCTCGGTCGCGGCGCCCTGAATAACATTAAAAAACGCCTGTCGCCATCGCGCTACAATGGCGCCAGTCTGCTGGGTTTGCGCGGTCTGGTGTTCAAGAGCCATGGCGGTGCGGATGCCTATTCGTTTGAATGGGCGCTGCAGCGCGCGTATGATGCTGCCAAAAATGATGTGTTGCCGCATATCTCGACTCTGATTACCGAGCTGATGCCGCGCAACGCCGAGGCGCCGGAAATGCCGGCGGCAACGAACTAATTAGTGGACGACAGAAGGGCATGACTTTGTATAGCAAAATTATTGGCACCGGCAGCTACCTGCCGGCAAAGCGTGTGACCAACCAGCAACTGGCGGATCAGCTCGCAGAGCAGGGTATCGAAACTTCGGATGAGTGGATCGTTAGCCGCAGTGGTATTTCGGCGCGTCACTTCGCCGAGCCTGAACAGAAATCCTCCGATCTGGCAGTGATTGCTGCCCAGCGCGCGCTGGAGATGGCGCAACTGCAGCCCAACGACATCGACCTGATCATTCTGGCCAGTTCGACGCCGGACTTTTTTGGCAGCTTCCCTAGTACCGCCTGCATCGTGCAGAAAAAACTCGGTATGACCAACCACGGCGCCGCTGTCGATGTGCAGGCAGTGTGCTCGGGCTTCGTGTATGCCGTTTCGACTGCCGACGCGTTCATTCGCGCCGGGGTGCACAAAAATGTGCTGGTGATTGGTGCCGAAGTGTTTTCGCGCATCCTCGATTTCAAAGACCGCACCACCTGCGTGCTGTTCGGTGACGGCGCTGGCGCCATTGTGCTGACCGCTTCGGAACAGCCGGGCGTGCTGGCTACCAAGCTGCATGCCGATGGTCGTCATTCGGACATTCTGAGTGTGCCGGGTGCTCCCGACGGTGGTGCTCTGGCCGGTAGTGCCTTCCTGCACATGGATGGCCCGGCAGTATTCAAGCTGGCCGTGTCGGTGCTGGAAAAAGTTGCCCACGAGGCGCTCGAGCAGGCGAATATGAGCTCCGAGCAGATCGACTGGCTGGTGCCACATCAAGCCAATATCCGCATCATGAGCAGCACGGCCAAGAAACTCGGTCTGCCTGCAGAGAAAATGGTGGTGACCGTTGATCAGCATGGCAATACCTCGGCTGCTTCGATTCCGCTGGCGCTGGACGTCGCCGTGCGCGATGGCCGCATCAAGAAAGACCAGACCGTCATGATGGAAGGTGTCGGCGGTGGCTTTACTTGGGGCGCTGTCCTGGTGAAGATGAATGGTTTGCCTGAGCAGGGCGATTTTAAGGCGGCACTTTAGGCCTTGAATTAGAATTAGAGTTCTAACGAACTCGGCTGTCATGCAGGGTGCATCCCGGCATGCTAGCGTAGCGACTCACATTATCAGATGGATCACGTATGACTAAATTTGCTTTTGTTTTCCCCGGTCAAGGTTCGCAGGCAATCGCCATGATGGAAGGCTTTGCCGGTAATCCGGTGGTGGCACAGACCATCGCCGAAGCGTCCGATGCGCTGAACTACGATCTGGGCAAACTGATGGCCGAAGGCCCGAAGGAAGAGCTCGATCTGACCACCAATACCCAGCCCGTGATGCTGACTGCTGCCGTGGCCGTATATCGCGCCTGGCTGGCAGCCGGTGGTCCGCTGCCAGCACTGGTGGCCGGTCACAGCCTCGGTGAATACTCGGCACTGGTGGCCGCCGGTGTGATTTCGTTCAAAGATGCCGTACCGCTGGTGCGTTTCCGCGCACAAGCCATGCAGGAAGCCGTGCCGGTCGGGCAGGGCACCATGGCCGTGGTACTGGGTCTGAGCGATGACGATGTCCGTGCCGCCTGCAGTGAAGCGGCCGAAGCCGGCGTGGTGGAAGCGGTGAACTTCAACGCGCCAGCACAGGTGGTGATTGCCGGTGCTACGGCAGCCGTCGAGCGTGCCTGCGAACTGGCCAAAGCCAAAGGTGCCAAGCGCGCCATGAAGCTGCCCGTGTCGGCGCCGTTCCACTCGTCGCTGCTGAAACCGGCGTCGGATCGTCTGCGCGACTACATGGCTGACCTGACGTTTGTCGTGCCGCAGATCGCCCTGATCAATAACGTCGATGTGGCGGTGCTCACCGACCCGGCGGCGATCAAGGATGCGCTGGTGCGTCAGGCCGCAGCGCCGGTGCGCTGGGTGGAAACCATGCAGCAAGTGGCCGCCTCGGGCATCACCAATGTGATCGAATGCGGTCCCGGCAAAGTGCTGATGGGCCTGACCAAGCGTATCGATGCCACGCTGGTGGGCGACGCCATCACCGATCAGGCATCGCTGGAACGCGTGTTGACCTTGCTCAAGTAAGCCAGCAGGTCTTCAGGCACACTCCCTACACGTTAAAGGAAACACATGAGTTTAGTAAATCAAGTTGCACTGGTGACCGGCGCCTCGCGCGGCATCGGTAAAGCCATTGCGCAGGAACTGGCCCGTCAGGGTGCGCGCGTGATCGGCACCGCCACCACCGAAGCCGGTGCCGAAGCGATTTCTGCCTATCTGGCCGAGATCGGTGCCGAAGCCGGCAAGGGCCTGGTATTGAACGTCACCGACGCCGAGCGTTGCAGTGGCCTGATCGACGAGATCAGCAAGACCTACGGTGCGGTGAGCATTCTGGTCAATAACGCCGGCATCACCCAGGATCAACTGGCCATGCGCATGAAGGATGAAGAGTGGGATCAGGTGATCGCCACCAATCTGAGCGCCGTTGGTCGTCTGTCGCGCGGCGTGCTGCGCGGTATGATGAAAGCCAAAGCAGGCCGCATCATCAACATCACTTCGGTGGTGGCATCGTCCGGCAATCCGGGCCAAATGAACTACGCAGCGGCCAAGGCCGGTGTGGAGGGCATGGGCCGTGCGCTGGCGCGTGAAATCGGCAGCCGCAACATTACCGTCAACAGCGTCGCTCCGGGCTTCATCGATACCGATATGACCAAAGGTCTGGGCGATGATCAGCATGCCGCCCTGTTGACGCAGATTCCGCTGGGCCGTCTGGGCAAACCGGAAGACATCGCTGCGGCGGTGGCTTTCCTGGCGTCGCCACAGGCTGCCTATATTACCGGTACTACCCTGCACGTGAATGGCGGGATGTATATGAATTGATGTGTTCCGGTGAGCACAACTCACCGGTTCCCGTCTTTTAGCAGTGTTTTCGGCTGATTTA
>JAIELO010000229.1 GCA_019752915.1 Burkholderiaceae bacterium | reverse complement strand
ATAGACGTTGGAGGTGCCTTTGAAGTATTCGGGTACTTGCTGCGCCAGACATTGCACCACTTCGTCATGCCACTGGCCGGAATAACGGCGCCGGGTGCCGAAGTCGGAAAACTCGAAAGGATGGCGGCGCGGCGCTTCCTGTCCGAACGCTTGCAGCGCTGCGACCTTGGCTTGCAGGCGCGCGCGGCCAGTCGCCAGCGCAGCGCTCTGGTCAAAGCGGCGGAAATACAGTTCGTTGACGATGTACAGCACGTAGATTTCGAAACCCATCACGTGCACTTGCGGACCGCTGGCGCGGATCGTCAATGTCTCGCCGTCCGCTGCGACGCGGATAAAGCGCCGTTGGAAACGGAAGACAGTCAGAAAGTCGACAAAATCGCTCTTGATGTAGCGCAGCGAGCGCAGATAGCGCAATTCGTCTTCGCTAAAGCTCATGCTGCACAGGTGGTCGAGCTCGCGTTCGACTTCCGGTAACAACTCGCTCAGCGGATAGGCTGGCGCATTGCGACAGACAAATTCGTATTCGGTGTGGGAGTTCGGATGGCCGTGCAGCAGCGCCTGCCACATGGTGAATTTATACAGATCTGTTTCCAGCAGACTGCGCACTACCGGCGCCGTCATGCGTTGGCCACCAGTTCCACCTGAACTTCGGCGGCCGTCATCAGCCGCACCCCGCGCGCCTGCATGGCGTGCAGGAAGTCCTGATAGGCCGCCTCGAAGCCGCTCACCGGGCTGATGCAATCGGTGATCAGGGCCAGTCGTGCGACCCGTTCGGCGCCGATGTGGGCGACGATGTGTTCGACCGTGGCTTTTACGCAGTGGCTGCCCGCTTCGCCCGCCACGTAGACCTGATCGGCCTGTGCCAGCCTGGCGATCAGATCGCTATTTAAGGCTGTGGCAGGATCGTCGGCATCCGGCACTTCGGCCATCACGGCCGAATAATGCTCGGTCCACGGATTGCTACCCTTATTGAGTTTATGCACCACGCGCTGGTGTGCATCTTCCCACTGGGCATAAGCCTGACGGACGTCCTCGTGCACGTTATGACCCCAGCTGCCGATTTCACAGTGCAACGGCCAGACCATCAGCTGGTAGCGGCCATGCGCTTCGAGCTGGTCAAGATAGGCCAGCACACGTGGCAGTGCCACTGCCTGACGCGGCACAAAATCGCCGCGCCGCACTGCCGCCGCACTGATTTCCGTGAACGGCGTGACGGCGCTAGCGTCGGCGCGCTGCCAGAAGGTCGGGTGGGCAATATCGTAACGGTGGTGACTGTCGAGGGTGAGGCTGATCTCGCTCAGGCCGGCGCGACCATAATTGAGCAGCGCGGCAAGGCGCAGCATGTCCTGATGCGCACCGGGCACCGGCAGCGCCGGGGCGTGTGCCTGTCCGCTGACAGGGTTGATGGCGCAATAGCTGGCCGGCAGATCGCAAAAATCATTTTGCGGATCGATGATCAGCAGATGTAACTTCCTGGACATGGTGTCTCCGAAACGAACTCGACAATGCAGGCTCTCCCCGCAGTACTGCATTATCGACGAAGATTCACTAAATCACAGAGCAACTATCCGCATGGCAATAAAAAAACTCCCCGTAGCCAACAGGCGACGGGGAGTGCTCAGCGATTCGGAGCGCGGGGGGACGCCCGCAGCGTGCCCACCCGCGGCGGCAGGTAGGCACGCTGCGACGCAGACTCAGACGGCGATTGCTTGCAGCTGGCTGCGGCTCTGCTCGAGTGCGCTGGCCACTGCGGCCTCGCCCATGGCAACGCCTTCTGCCACCACAAATTGCACATCCGTCATGCCCATAAAGCCCAGTACGGCGCGCAGATAGGTGGTGACGTGGTCATAGGCGGCGGCCGGACCGTTGCTGTAGACACCGCCCGTAGCGACGAACACGATGACTTTCTTGCCGTGAACCAGCCCTTCAGGGCCGTTCGCACCGTATTTGAAGGTACGACCGGCACGTGCCACGTGATCGATCCACGCTTTCAGGCCGGACGGCACGGAGAAGTTGTACATCGGCGCACCGATCACGATGGTGTCAGCCGCCAGCAGTTCATCAACCAGTACATCGGAGGTTTTGATGGTGTGGGCCTGTTCGGCATTGCGCTGCTCGGCAGGGGTAAAGTAGGCACCCAGCATCTGCTCGGTCAGGTGCGGCACCGGCTGGGCGGCCAGATCGCGCGTCACCACGGTGCCGGACGGATTGGCGGCCTGCCACTGGGCGAGGAATTCGCCGCCCAGCTGGCGCGACAAAGAACCCTGCAGACGGACACTGCTATCGATGTGAAGTAAGCTAGCCATATTCAAGACCTTTTCAAAGGAGAGGGATTGCTGCCATGATAGATCGGGTTTAATATCGACGAAATAGGGTAAATTTAAATCATATTCATCGATATATTCGATAGCAGAAAGTTGCCACCATGCGTGAACCCGGCCTCCCCTCGCTCGACCAGCTGCGTGTCTTCATCGCCGTCATTGACCATGGCGGTTTTGCCCATGCCGCGCGCGCCCTGCACCGCACCCAGTCGGTGATCAGCTACACCATCGCCAACCTGGAAGACCAGCTCAACATCGCCCTGCTCGACCGCAGCAAGCGCAAACCGGTGCTCACGGAAGCGGGCAAAGCACTACTGGCCGACGCACGCGCCGTTTCGCTCAAGGTCGATGGCATGCGGGCGCGCGCCAAAGCCCTGTCGGCAGGCCTGGAGGCGGAAGTGTCGCTGGTGGTGGATGTGATGTTTTCGACCTGCAAGCTGGTGCGTATCCTGCACGCTTTCCAGCACGAATTTCCCACCGTGGCGATGCGCTTGCGCACCGAAGCGCTGGGCGCCGTCACTCAGCTGGTGATGGAGCGCGAGTGCCACATCGGCATCAGCGGCTGGATGCCGGGTGCACCCGACAATATCGAACGGCACAGCTGTGGCTTTGTCACCATGGTGCCGGTGGTCTCGCCCGAACACCCGCTAGCTCAGATCCGCGGCAAGATTCCCAATGACGTATTACGCGAGCACACCCAGCTGGTACTGACGGATCGCAGCACGCTCACCAAGGGTCAGGATTTCGGCGTGCTCGCGCTGCGCGACTGGCGGCTGGGCGACCTCAGTTCCAAACACGCGCTGCTGCGCAGCGGTATCGGCTGGGGCAATATGCCGGTCGAACTGATTCAGGCAGATCTGGATACAGGCCGGCTGGTACTGCTCGACATTAGCGAAGGCAGTACCTTCAGCTTCCCGCTGTATGTGATCCGGCGCGGCGATGAAGAACCGGGGCCGGCAACGCGCTGGCTGATGCAGCAGTTCCTCGAACTGGAACCGGCCGTAGCGCTCCACGGGTCGGCTGCCGCGCTGGCATCCGCGACGCCAGAGCAGCCGCCCGGCATGCCAAAGAGCACGCCGGAGCGCGCTCCCGCGCCGCTGGCATTGCGCCGCCGCTAGCGCTCGCCTTGCACTAGCACTAGCACTAGCACTTGCACAGCCGCCCGCAGCACAGCACAACGCCAGCAGCGCGGGTGGCGGCCAACTGTGCTGCGTGACGACTAGTCGCCGGCGCGCGGATTGAAAGCCAGATCGCGCGCCATCGCCTGATACAGCTCGCGCCCCTTGGCACTGGTGGCCGGTGGCAGCACCACTTCCAGCAGCAAAAACATATCGCCGGCATCTTTGGCGGGCAGCCCGCGCCCGCGCAGGCGCAGCTTGCGCCCCGTCTGCGAACCGGCCGGTACGTTCACAGTCAGCTTACCGGACGGCGTCGCCACGTCGATTTCGCCTCCCAGCGCCAGCTCCCATGGGGTGACCGCCACCGTCACGAATACATCGCGCCCTTCCACACGGTAACGCGGATGCGGCCGGAATTCGATCTCGAGATACAGGTCGCCAGGGCCACCGGCCCCCGCCTGCCCCTGCGCCGCCAGCCGCAATTGCTGACCCGCGCAGATGCCCTTGGGAATATTCACACTGAGGTTGCGTTCGCTGCGATAGCCATCCGCTTCCGTCAC
>JAIELO010000345.1 GCA_019752915.1 Burkholderiaceae bacterium | reverse complement strand
CATGCCGAAATTATCGATAAGGCTGGCGCACTGCTGGGCGGCCTGACCTATGGCGCGAAAAAAGACGACAGCTATGCCGCTTTCGAGCGGGCGCTGGCACTGACGCCGGATTCGGCCATCGTCAAAGTCCGCTATGCGCGGGCGCTGCAAATGCTGGACGGCAAACGCAAGCAGGAGCAGGTGCAAGCCCTGTATCAGGCGGCGGCGCGTTGCGTTGCGCAGGATGCGCTGGAACGACTCGATGCCGATCTGGTTCGGCGACAACTGGAAGAGGAAGTCAGGATTTGAAAACGATTTGTGTGTATTGCGGTGCCAACCCCGGCAACCATCCTCAGTATGCGGCGGCGGCACGGGCGCTCGGGCAGGCCATGGTGGCGCAGAATCTGGCGCTGGTGTATGGCGGTGGCAATGTCGGCCTGATGGGCATCATTGCCGATGAAGTGCTGAAACTCGGTGGCGAGGTGACGGGCGTGATTCCCACCAATCTGGTCGAACGCGAAGTCGGTCATACCGGCCTGACGCGCCAGTTCATCGTCAAGGATATGCACGAGCGCAAGGCCATGATGGCTAGTCTGTCGGACGGCTTTATCGCCATGCCGGGCGGTATGGGCACGCTGGAAGAACTGTTCGAAATGCTGACCTGGTCGCAGCTGGGCTTGCACCGCAAACCGGTGGGGCTGCTCAATGTGGACGGTTTCTACGATCAGCTGAGTGGCTTTATCGCCCATGCCAGCGGCGAAGGATTTATCCGTTCCCAGCACGTCGAACTGATGCAGGTCGAGGCGCAGCCCGAACGTCTGCTGCAACGCCTGAAAGCCAGCTGCGCCTGATTGCGGGGCAGCGTCGCTTAGTTCCTGAGTCTAGCTACCTAGGTCCACAGCTTGCCACCCGCACTGTCCAGATGGGTCAGGTACAGACGCAGGTCGAATTCGTATTGGTGGTAGTTCGGTTCCATATGGGTGCACAGCTGGTAGAAAGCCTTGTCGTGCTGCTTTTCCTTCAGGTGCGCCAGCTCGTGCACCGCTATCATGGTGAGAAACTCCTGTGGCACCGTCTTGAACATGGTGGCCACACGGATTTCGTGTTTCGCCTTCAACTTGCCGCCCTGTACCCGCGCGATCGAGGTATGCAGGCCCAGTGCATGGTTAATCACATGGATCTTGCTATCGTATTCGACCTTGTTGATCGGCTCGGCATTGCGCAGAAACGCGTTCTTTAATTCCTGTATGTACTGGTAGAGCGCCTTGTCGGTGCGGCAGTCGTGCGCCTTGCTGTAGCGACTCAGTAGCACGGTGGCGAGCTTGTCCTGTGCCATCAATTGCGTCACTTGCTGCTGGGTTTGTTCGGAATAGGCACTCAGGTACTTCAGGCGGGACATGGCAAGTTCGGGGAAATGAAACAGGCGTGAATGTACCACAGCTGGCTAACTATCTGAAAAAGCAGTGTTTTCTGAAGCGCTATATAATTAACTTTATTACGGTGAATGCGCTGGGGGATAGTGATGCGTCGGGAAACTTCGGGAATCTTGCTGGCATTGGTGCTGATGGGGGCGACTGTGCCGGCGCTGGCGCTGGATATTACGGTCTCGGCCGCGGCCAGCCTGAGCAATGCCTTCAAGGAGATCGGCGCCGCCTATGAAAAGCAGCACCCCGGCGATAAAGTGCTGTTCAATTTTGCTGCCTCGGATGCACTGGTGCAGCAGATCGCCAAGGGCGCACCGGTCGATGTGCTCGCTTCTGCCGATCAGGAAGCCATGGATAAGGCAGACGGCCTGAAGTTACTGGCTGCGGGAACGCGGCGCAACTTCGCCAGCAATACACTGGTGCTGGTGCAGCCGGTCGATAGCAAGCTGATGCTGCGCGGCTTGCGCGATCTGGCTGGCCCGGCGGTGCAGCGGGTCGCCCTGGGGAATCCGGCCAGCGTACCGGCTGGTCGCTATGGTCGTGCCGCACTCGAACAGGCCGGCCTGTGGCCCAGCGTGGTCGATAAACTCATTTACGCAACGTCGGTGCGCCAGTGTCTCGATTATGTGGCGCGCGGCGAGGTCGATGCCGGTCTGGTGTATGGCACGGATGCGGCGCTGATGAAGGACAAGGTCCAAGTGCTGGCGACCTTGCCGACCGCTACCCCGATCAGCTACCCGATCGCCGTGATCGGCGCGGCCGCACAGCTGTCGGCAGGCCGCCGGTTCGCCGACTTCGTGCAAGCCCCGGCGGGGCAGGCGATTCTGGCACGTTACGGTTTCGGGCGCCCCTGAATGACGACCAGTGGATGGACGACGATGCTGGCAAACTTCCTCGCTGAACCGGCCTGGACGGCCTTAGCCCTGTCCCTCAAGGTAGCCTGCTGGGCCACGCTGATCGATCTGGTGCTCGGTGTCGGCTTCGGCTATCTGCTGGCGCGCAAGCGTTTTCCCGGACGCGAACTGCTCGACGCCGTGCTGACCTTGCCGATGGTGATGCCGCCCACCGTACTGGGTTACTACCTGCTGGTGCTGATCGGCCGCCACGGTCCAATGGGGGCATGGTTGCAGCACAACTTCGGCATCCAGCTGATTTTTACGTGGCAGGCGGCCGTGATCGCCGCTGCCGTGGTGGCTTTCCCGCTGGTATTGAAAGGCGCGCGCGCTGCCTTTGAAGCGGTGGATACCCAGCTGGAACAGGCGGCTTCTGTACTGGGCCTGTCGCCGTGGGCGGTGTTCCTGCGGGTGACCTTGCCACTGGCATGGCGCGGCGTGCTGGGCGGCACGCTGCTGGCGTTCGCCCGTTCGATGGGCGAGTTCGGTGCCACGCTGATGGTCGCTGGCAGTATCGCTGGCAAAACCCAGACGCTCTCGATCGCCGTGTATGAAGCCGTACAGGCCGGGCAGGACGATACTGCCAACCTGCTGGTGATGATCACCTCGCTGGTGTGCATCATCGTGCTGGTCAGTGCCAACCGGCTCACCCCCAACCGTAACCCGC
Organism: Burkholderiaceae bacterium; assembly: GCA_019752915.1. Classification (GTDB taxonomy): domain Bacteria; phylum Pseudomonadota; class Gammaproteobacteria; order Burkholderiales; family Burkholderiaceae_D; genus Rugamonas. The sequence continues at coordinate 1,054 of JAIELO010000345.1, read as the reverse complement.
AGGGCTGAGATGACGATTGCCGTTGATATTCAGAAAACTGTAAGTGCCGCAGGACGCAGTTTTACCCTGCAGGCGCGCTTCACTTCCACCAGTCAACGGGTGGTGATTTATGGCGCCTCGGGAGCGGGCAAGAGCATGCTGCTGAAAGCGCTGGCTGGACTGCTGACACCCGATCAGGGCCGTATCGAACTGGGAGGGCAATGCCTGTACGCCTCCGCGCAAGGTATCAACCTGCCGCCACAGCGGCGTCAGCTTGCCTATCTGTTTCAGGATTACGCCTTGTTCCCGCATCTTAATGTACGCCAGAACATTGCCTTCGGTCTGCACCGGGGCTGGCGCAATCCGTCCGCGACGGCGGCGCAAGAGACGGTGCGCTACTGGCTGCAGGCGCTGGAACTGGAACCGTTGGCCGCGTTGTTGCCGCACCAGTTGTCGGGCGGCCAGCGGCAGCGGGTGGCACTGGCGCGCGCGCTGGCGCCGGCACCGCGTGCCTTGCTGCTCGATGAACCGTTTGCTGCACTCGATCCGGCGCTGCGCCAGCGCATGCGCGCCGAGCTCGATGCCTTGCAGCGCCAGTTAGCCATTCCGATGCTGCTGATTACGCACGATCATGAGGATGTGCAAGCATTTGGCGAACACCGGCTGCGCATGGAGCAGGGCCGCTTGATCGATAGCGCCAGCGGCACCACGGAGTGTGCGCATGAAGCCTGATGATCAGACTAAGCAGACCAGGCAAACCAAACAGACCAGGCAAACGCCGCAGTCGGACGCTGCGGGAATGGCGTTGGAAGGCCATGTCTGGATGACCATCGATGGTCAGAAGCTAGGTGGGCGCGAGCGCATGGCTTTGCTGGCGGCCATTGCCGGGCATGGTTCCATCACGGCGGCCGCCAAGGCAGTCGGCCTTAGTTACAAAGGTGCATGGGATGCGATCGAGGCGATGAACAATTTAGCCGGTGTGCCGCTGCTGGAACGGCTGGCCGGTGGCAAAGGTGGTGGTGGTACACGCCTGACGGCACGGGGGCAGCAACTGGTGGAGAACTTCGCCAAGATC
>JAIELO010000195.1 GCA_019752915.1 Burkholderiaceae bacterium | reverse complement strand
GCAGCCGAAGAAAGGCCACATCGCCATCACCGACCGCTACCCCGGCTTTGTCCACCATCAGCTGGTGGAACTTGGTTATATAAAAAGCGCCCACGCCGCCAGCGGCGATTCGGTCGCGTTCAATTTGCAGCCCCGTCCTACCGGACAAGTACTGATCGGCTCCTCCCGCCAGTTCGACACGATCGACCTGGCGGTGGAGCCGGCCATGCTGCAACGCATGCTGCGCCATGCCGCCGCGTTCACGCCAGCACTGGCGCAACTGAACGTGCTGCGCTGCTGGACCGGCCTGCGTGCCGCCACGCCGGACGGCCTGCCGCTGATCGGCCCCCACGCCGCGCGGCGCGGACTGTGGCTGGCGACGGGACATGAAGGACTGGGCATCACCACCTCGCTGGCAACGGCGCAACTGCTGGCCAGCCAATTGTGCGGCGAGACCTGCGCGATACCCGCCAGCCCCTATTTGCCGGAACGCTTCCATGGCTGACATCACCATCTACATCGACCAGCGCGCCGTGCGCGTTAAAGCCGGCATCAGCGTGGCCGCCGCACTGGCGATTGCCGGTGATGGCGAACTCGGCTGCATCACCCGCTATTCAGTCAGCGGCACGCCCCGTGCGCCCCTGTGCGGCATGGGCGTGTGCCACGAATGCCGCACCACCATCAATGGCGTGGCACACCAGCTAGCCTGCCAGACACCCTGCGTGGAAGGTCTGCGCATCGAGCGTGCGCAGCTTGAGCCTCGCGAGGTGGCGCGATGAATCATTACGATATTCTGGTGGTCGGTGCCGGTCCGGCCGGACTGGCTGCCGCGCACGCTGCAGCGTCCTGTGGCCGCAAAGTCGGCATCATTGACGATAATCCGCAGGCGGGCGGCCAGATCTGGCGCGGCGGCCCGGCCAGTCAGGGCGATGCGCGTGCGCGCGCCCTGTGGCAAGCCTTGCAGGAAGCGCCGCAGGTGCATTTCCTGCTCCAGACCCGGGTACTGTTCTCCCCCGCTGCGCAACAGCTACAGGTACAGACCCCGACCAGTTCCGCCACGCTGCACTATCAGCGCCTGATCCTTGCCACCGGGGCGCGCGAGCGGCTGCTGCCCTTTCCGGGCTGGACCCTGCCCGGCGTGACCGGCGCCGGCGCCTTGCAGGCACTTGCCAAAGGCGGTTATCCAGTGGCCGGCAAGCGCGTCGTCATCGCTGGCAGCGGCCCGCTGCTGCTGGCCGCTGCAGCCACCTTGCGGGCACGTGGCGCACAGATCGTCGCCATCATCGAACAGGCGCCCCGCACAGCACTGGCGCGCTTTGCACTCGGCCTGCTGGCGACGCCTTCCAAAATGATTCAGGCCGCGCAACTGATGCAGCAATTACGCGGCATCGCGTACTGGAAGAACGCCTATGTACGCGCCGCGCAAGGCACGACGCACGTCACTTCGGTGCTGGTACAGCGCGGCAGCCAACAGCAAACGCTGGAATGCGACTTTCTGGCGTGCGGCTATGGCCTGCTGCCGAACGTGGAACTGGCACTGGCGCTCGGTGCCAGCACTTTGCAGCAGGATGGCCAGATAGCTGTGCGCATCGACGGCTGGCAGCAGACCAGCGCCAGCGATATTTTCTGTGCCGGTGAAAGCAGTGGCGTGGGCGGTGTCGATCTGGCGCTGCTGGAAGGCCGGATTGCCGGTCTGGCGGCCTGCGGCGAAGTCGCCGCCACTCAGCACCTGTTCCGCCAGCGCAGCCGCTGGCGCGGTTTCGCGGCGCGACTGGCGCGCGCCTTTGCGTTGCGTGCGGAAGTGCTGGCACTTGCCGAAGACAGCACCATCGTGTGTCGCTGCGAAGATGTCTGTCACAGCGAACTGAAAGAGCATCGCAACTGGCGCAGCGCGAAACTGCATACCCGCTGCGGCATGGGCCCTTGTCAGGGACGCATCTGCGGTGGTGCCACCGAATTACTGTATGGCTGGCGTCCCATGGCGGTGCGCAGTCCCGTCGTGCCGGCCCGGGTCAGCAGCTTTATCGATCCACCAGTTGAATAAGCGCAGCACACCGACCACCATTCACCCAATCATCCACACCGAACCGATTTATCACAAGGAGAGCAATATGGCAGCAGCAACATGGCAAGGGGTCTTCCCCGCAGTGACCACCAAGTTCAAGGAAAACGAGGATCTCGACCACGCAGCGATGGAAAAGCACTTCGCTTTCCAGATCGATAGCGGCGTCGATGCACTGCTTACCTGCGGTTCGCTGGGCGAAGCTAGCACCCTGTCCTTCGACGAAAAACTGGCTGTGACCAAGACGGCGCTAAACGTCGCGGCGGGCCGGGTACCGGTGCTGGTCAATGTCAGCGAAACCCGCACTGCCACGGCCTGCCGCTTTGTGGAACAGGCCCGCGACCTCGGTGTGCAGGGTCTGATGGTGATGCCGTCGGTACTGTACGCAGCCGACTCGCGCGAAGCGATGGACAATCTGCGCACCATCGCCAAGGCCGCCCAGCTGCCGATCATGGTGTACAACAATCCGGTCTCCTACAAGGTCGACCTGACTCCGGAAGACTTCAAGGAACTGGCCGATTGCGAATGGATCGTGGCGATCAAGGAATCCACCGATAACGTGCGCCGCATTACCGATCTGCGCAACGCCGTCGGCCACCGCTACCAGCTGTTCATGGGTGTGGATGACCTGTCGTTCGAAGGTCTGGCAGTCGGTGCGGATGGCCTGCTGGCCGGTCTGGTGGTGGCCTTCCCGAAAGAGACGGTGGCCCTCTACAAACTGATGAAAGCCAAGCGCTTTGACGAAGCCCTGAAACTGTACCAGTGGTTCATGCCGCTGATGCATCTGGACGTGTCGACCAAACTGGTACAGAACCTGAAGCTGGTAGAAACGCTGGCCGGCGTGGGCAACGAAAACGTGCGTCGTCCGCGTCAGCCGCTGCAAGGCGCGGACCGCGCCCGCGTAACCGCCATCGTGCAGCAGGCACTGGCCAACCGTCCGGACGTCAGCGCGCTGTTCTAACTCATCGCTGAAACAGCAACGCCAGACCCGCCGCATTGCGCGACCGGTCTGGCGTTTTTTGATCCGGCCCCGGAACGTCTTACAGGTCGGTGATTTCCTTGTGACGCGGCACCAGCAGCTTCATCACGCTCCATGCCACCAGATAGGCCAGTGCACAGATCGCAAACATGATCATGTAGCCGGTGTGAATATCGTTGAGAGCCTTGTAGTAATCGAACACCCAGCCACCGAGTTTGGTCAGCAGCACGCCGCCGATACCGCCGGCCATGCCACCGATACCGATCACCGACGCCACCGATTTTTGCGGGAACATATCCGACACGGTGGTGAAGATATTCGCCGACCAGGCCTGGTGTGCCGACGCGCCCACCCCGATCAACAGCACCGGCACCCAGTAACTGATGCTGCCGAATGGCTGGGCCAGCAACACCACCAGCGGGAAGAAAGCGATCACCAGCATGGCGCGCATGCGGCCATCATACGGCGCATAACCGCGCGCCATAAAGTAGCTGGGGAACCAGCCACCGCCGATGGAGCCTATCATGGTCATGCTGTACAGCACCGCCAGCGGGATCACGATGGCATCGCCCTTCATGCCGTACTGGGCCGACAGATAGGTCGGCAGCCAGAACAGGAAGAACCACCACACACCATCGGTCATGAATTTACCGAAGGCAAACGCCCAGGTCTGGCGGTATTGCAGCAACTGCCACCACGACACGGCTGGCTGCTTGCCGCTGGCAGCAGCAGACGGCGACGCAGCAGCGGCAGGAGCAGACAGATCGCTACGGATATACGCCAGCTCGCCTGCCGACAGGCGCTTCTGGCGATCCGGCGTATCGTACAGGGTGAGCCAGACGGCCATCCAGATGAAGCCGACCATACCGATCATCACGAAGGCACTCTGCCAGCCCCAGATGCTGGCGATCAGCGGCACCGTGATGGGTGCCAGAATCGCGCCGACATTGGCGCCGGAATTGAAGATGCCGGTCGCCAGCGAACGTTCTTTCTTGGGAAAGTATTCGGCGGTG
>JAIELO010000370.1 GCA_019752915.1 Burkholderiaceae bacterium | reverse complement strand
TGGTCGGCGGCCCCTGCCCGTCGAGGGCGCCGGATGCGGGGCGTGGTGCGGAACCCTGTTGAGCACCGGGAGCGGCGCAGCCTGCCAGGACCAGCACGGCGGCAAGGGGCAGCGCACGAGCGCCAACCCGCAGGTGCGGACGAAAGTCTTCCATATGATCTCCTTATGGCAGGTCCATGCCTGCCGCTTATTGTCAGGCCCCTGCTGCCACTGCGGTCAAGCGCAACGGTAGCGGTACCATTTTGAGTTGGAACGATGCTATCCGCTCGCCATTCGACTTGTCCAATCGAAAAATCGGATGCGGTCCATCCAAAAAGCGGATACCCCCACCGGACGCCTCCCTCGGCTGCGCCAAGCGCGCCGCGGGACGGTCGTGCGGTGATCGAATGCCTGGTCTGGCCGACCGCTTAGCAGGCCACCACTTGCTGGTCGATTACGCCAAATGGCGTCTCGCCGGAAGGCAGGCGCGCGGCCATGCGGACCCTGTCGCCGAAGCGCATATAGGCGGTGACGGGCGCGCCCTGCGCGATGGTTTCAATCGCGCGCCGTTCCGCGATGCAGGCCGAGCCCCGTTCGCCCCCCGCATTCGACACGGTACCAGTGCCGACGATGGTGCCCGCGCTCAGCTTGCGGGTACGGGCCGCGTGGGCCAGCAATTGACCGAAACTGAAATGCATCTCGCCGCCGTTCGGATGGCCGAAGCGCTCTGCGTTCCAGGTGACTTCCATGTCCAGATGCACGCGGCCACCACGCCAGTGCTGGCCCAGCTCGTCCGGCGTCACGGCAACCGGCGCAAAACTGGTCGAGGGCTTGGCCTGCAGGAAGCCGAAGCCGGTCTTCATCTCGCGCGGGCCGAACGTGCGCAGGCTCCAGTCATTGAGTTGGACCACCAGCCGAATCGCCTGCTGCGCCGCTTCCGGCGTCGCGCCCATGGCGACCGGGCCGGTGATGACGCCGAACTCGCCCTCGAAGTCGATGCCAAACGCCTCGTCGGGCAGCGGTACCGCGTCACAAGGACCAAGGAAATCGTCCGAGGCGCCCTGGTACATGACGGGGATGCTGTCGAAATCCGGGATCGGCGCCGTGTTGAAAGCGCGCTCCATCAAGTGGCCGTGGTTGAGAAAAGCGGAACCATCGCACCACTGGAACGTGCGGGGCAGCGGCGCCATGCAGCGCGCCGGGTCGAACGGCCGGGCCAGCGGTTTCAAACCGGCATTGAGCGCATCCGACAGATGCTGCAGCTCGGCGGCAACTTCGTCCCAGCGCTGCAGCGCGTGCAGCAAGTTCGGCGCCAGGCCAGCGGCCTCGATCGCCCTGCTCAGGTCGCGCGAAACGACCATCAGACAGCCATCGGCTTCGCCATTGCGGTAAGTCGCGAGTTTCATTGTGTCTCCTCCATCCTGTCTCTTTAGTTACGTGGCAGCGCCTGCAGCGCGTCATCAATGATCGCCACCGCGCGGGTCCAACCGGCTGAACCGCGGCGCACCTTGTGCGGGAAGCAGCTGATGAAAAAGCCATGCGCCGGCAGGGCTTCCAAGTTGTGCAGCTTCTCGAGGTGGCAGTAGCCGATGTCGCGGCCCGCCTTGTGCCCTTCCCAGATCAGCGCCTTGTTGCCGGTCTCGGCATCTTCTTCGCCGTGTACGAGAAGGGGGCATCCCAGCTCCAGGCATCGGTACCGGTCAGACGCACACCGCGCTCCAGCAGGTACATGGTGGCCTCGTAGCCCATGCCGCAGCCCGCCTGCACGAAGTCGTTGTGGCCGTAGCGGCTGCCGGCGCGGGTATTGACGACGACGATGTCAAGCGGTTGCAATGCATGGCCGATACGCTTCAGCTCGGCCTCGACGTCCTGCGCCGTGGCCACGTAACCATCCGGGAAATGGCGAAAGTCGAGCTTTACGCCCGGCTGGAAGCACCACTCCAGCGGCACCTCATCGATCGTGATCGAGGCTTTCTTCTCGCCGGTCTTGGCGTCCATGGTCGAATGGAAGTGGTATGGCGCATCCAGGTGGGTGCCACTATGGGTGGTCATGGTCACCCACTCAGCGGCTGCGGCTTCGCCGTCAGGGTAGTCTTCGGGGGTGGTTCCCGGAATCATGGCCATGAATTCAGGCAGCGTATCCTGATGCTTTTGGTAGGTGATCCTGGGCGCCAGCGGCGGCGGATCGGACAGCACTTCGTTCTCGAGATAGATCGACAGGTCGATGAATTGGCGGGTCATATATGCTTCCTCAGATTGGGGCGGCGAGCGCCATCAGGGTCTCGCCCATGATTTTCTTGTGTTCTTCCTTGTCGCCGCCGGCGATCTCGATTTCGCCCAGCCGGCCGGAATTCTGCACCACCATGCGGCAACGTTCCCAGCGCCGTTCCTGGTAGCGCGCCAGCGCATCGACCACGGCGCCCCCCTTTGCCACCTCCTCGGCCAGCACGATCGCATCCTCGATGCCGATGCAGGCACCCGACGCCATGTGCGGCGTCGTGGCGTGTACCGTATCGCCAATCAGCACCACGCGGCCGCGATACCAGGGCGCCGGCACCAGCAGGGACTCGAGCGGCCGGTAGATGATTTGCGCGCGCTCGTCAAGCTGTTGCGCCACGCGCTGCAACAATGGCGCCGGAAAATCCGCGAGCAGGCCCTTGAGCAGGGGCAGGAAGTCGGTGGGCGCAATGTAGGCGTTGTCCGCGCGATCCTCGGTCACGAACAGGTACATCTCGTCGCTGGATACCGGATTCAGTCCGGCCTTGACTTTGGGGCCGAGCCACATCATGGTACCGCCCACCTCCGGCGGACGCGGCAACACCGCACGCCACACGCCCTGACCGCTGTACCGTGGCTTGGGGGCTTCCGGGAACAGGGCCGTCCTGACACTGGAATACAGGCCGTCGGCGCCGATCACGAGGTCGTAGCGCCCGTGGCTGCCGTCGCTGAAGCTGACGTCGACGCCGCTCTCATCCTGCGCAATATCGGTGAAGGTGCAGCCCAGCCGCACATTGGCGCCGGCGGCCCGGGTCGCCTCGGCGAGGATGCGCGCCAGCACCGGACGCATGATGCCGGCGTTGCCCGGGACGTCCGGTCCCGCGATACGCGGCGTCGGCAGGCTGGCCACCTTGACGCCGGTCGGTATGTAGATATCGACGCCGTCCGACGCGGCGCCCTGCGCCAGGAAGGCATCGATCACGCCAAGCTGGCGCAGGGCGCGTAAGGTAGCGCCGCCCAGGCTGATGCCGGCGCCATAGGAGCGCCAGCCGGCGTCGATTTCGACCAGATCGACGTCGACGCCCTGGCGGCGCAACGAGATTGCCGCAGCCATGCCGGAGAAGCCGCCTCCGATGATGAGTACCTTGTTAGCGCTGCTTGTCATGTTCCGTTTCTCCCCCGCCGTCACGGCGGATATAAATATCTTGTTCTGATGAAAGCTCGATGTCGACGCACTGCAAGGACTGGCCCAGGCAGGGTCCCAGCGTGCACAAGCCGCTCGCGATATCGAACTGTGCGCCGTGGGCGGCGCACACGATTCGTGTACGGTCTGCATTCAAGTAAGCGTCCTTGCGCCAGGCCATCGGCGTGCCGCCGTGGTGCGGGCAAGCGTCACGCCAGCCGAACACTTTGCCGCCATGACGCACCAACAGCACCGTATCGCGGCCCTCGCACCAGGGATCAAAACCACGCGATTGGCCTTCCGCCAGCATGTCTCCACGGCACAGCAATACCTTGGCAGCCATATCCTGTTCCTAGGAACGTTCAACGGCGCCTGCCGCACCCGGTGGCGGACCACCCGGGAACCACTTGTCACGTGGCTGGAACAGGAACAGTTGCGACGCATCAGCGCTGATCGGGGTCGCACGCGCGACCCATGCCGCATCGTGTTGATCCATGTCGGCGTCATACTCGACATGACAGCCGAGTGGGCTGTTGAAGTACCAGAACCAGTTCGACCCCATCTTGTGACGTCCCGGTCCCCAGAACGACTGATAGCCTTTCGCCACCAGGCGGGTGCCTGCCTGCATGACCTCGGTTGGTCCGCCCATGTGGAAGGTAAAGTGCTCGCA